>CACZON010000072.1 GCA_902782805.1 Oscillospiraceae bacterium | reverse complement strand
AGCAGAACGGAAACGCCCGCCTGCCTGACCGCGCAGACCGGCGTATCCGGTTCCACGCTGACGATGATCTTCGAGGGGAACTTGCGCCGCACCGTTGCCGAACGGACGTAGGGCATCCGCTGCGGAAGCTCGTTGGCCGCCGTTTCGATATCGGCGGAGATCAGGTTGTCTCCGACCTTGATCGGGCAGGCGTCGATGATATCGTCTTCGGTATAGACGGAAGAGCCGACCGGTACGATCGTATTGATTTTCAGAAGCAGCGAACAGGCAACCGCAATCGCCGCCAGAAGCACGATCGCGATCATCACCACGTAAAAGACCTTCAGCTTTCTTTTCCGCTGGCGCTGCGTACCGTAGCGCGTTGCGGACTCTCCGGTTTTGAATCTTTTATTAGCCATGTTATTGATCCTTTCTCTTCCCTTCGGACGCATGCGCCGAGGGATTCAAGCGTTGATTCGGGCGTTTCGTAGCCGCGATCGATAAAATCGACGCCGAACACACGCGAAACACCCTGCGCACCGAGCGCCGCGACCATCAGCGCCGCGCCGCCGCGCAGATCCGCAGCGGACACGTCGGCGCCGGAAAGGGTCTCCCGGCCCTCCACGGTGGCCATGCGGCCGTTTATCCTGATCTTCGCGCCCATCTTCGCAAGCTCGGAAACCTGCTGAAAACGGTTTTCGAAGATGTTTTCGTAAAAAATGCTGGTTCCTTCGGCCTTTGCCGCCGCGGCCATCAGGATCGCCTGGGCGTCGGTCGGAAAGCCCGGATAAGGCGAGGTCGCAATTTCGGGGATCGCCCGCAGGCGCTTCGGCGCTTTGATCCGAATCTCGCCGCCTTCGGTGATTTCGGCGCCCATTTGCCGCGCCGCTTCAAGAACCGGGCGGAAATGCTCCGGCCGCGCGTTCTCAATAACGATCTCTCCGCCGGCCGAAAGCACCGCGCAGAGCAGCGTTGCCGCTTCGATCCGGTCCGGCATCACGCGCCACTGCGCGCCGGAAAGCGAACTCTTTCCGCGGATCACAACGGTACTGCTGCCGGCGCCGCGGATCTCGGCGCCGCAGAGATTGAGATAATTCTGCAGGTCGACAAGCTCCGGTTCGCAGGCCGCGTTATAAAGCGTCGTTTCGCCCTTTGAGAGCGCCGCGGTGATCATCACCTGCTCCGTAGCGCCGACGCTCGGGAACGAAAGGCGCAGCGCAGCGCCGGTGATTCCCCGGTCCGTCTTACAGTTTAGTATACCATATTCTTCACTGATGGCAAGCCCTAATTGTCGAAGCGCCCAAAGATGGAGGTCGATCGGCCGCTCGCCGATCGCGCATCCGCCCGGATGGACGCAGGCTGCACGGCCCGTTTTTGCCGCGGCCGCGCCGAAAAACAGGATCGAGGAGCGCATGCGCAGCATCCGCTCGGCCGGGATCTCGCTGCCGTCTGCGCCAGAGGCGTCCACCGTGATCGTATGATCGTGGAAGCTCGTCTTCGCGCCGAGCGCGTTTAAGATCTCGAGCGACTCGCGCACGTCCGTAAGATCGGGGCAGTTCTCGAAAACGCTCTCCCCGCCGGAAAGATACGAAGCCGCCAGAAGCGCCAGGATGCTGTTTTTCGCGCCGTGGACCGCCGCTTTTCCCGAAAGCGCGCGTCCGCCCTCTATTCTGAAATACTTCAACCTCAATCGCCCTTTCGCACCTTTGATTGTTCATCCTATGCAAAAGAGCGTGGATCGGTGATTATCCGGCAAGCACCCTGAGAATCACTTGATAGATCCGCTCGTTGGCATCGAGGATGCCCATAGCGGCTGCGTTTTTTCCGATTTCTTTTACGGTGTTTTCGTCTTCGAAGATCGAATCGACCGTTTCCGTCAATTTTTGCGGCGTCAGATCTTTTTCTTCGATGATCCTTGCCGCGCCACGGTTGACCATCGCCATCGCGTTGTGGTACTGGTGGTTTTCCGCGACGTTCGGCGAGGGGATCAGGACGCCTGCCTTCCCCTGCGCCTGCAGCTCCGAGAGCGTGATCGCGCCGGCGCGGCAGATCACGAGATCCGCGGCGGCGAGCGCCGTATCCATATTGTTGATATATTCGCGCAGATCGATATTCGGCGCGTTTTCATCGATCCCTTTTTCCGCAAGGAGCTGCGGCATCCAGCGGCTGTACTGGCCGTAGCCGTGGATATGCTGGTATTTTCCGTCCTTCGAGCTGCGAACAAGCAGATCCGCCATCGCTTCGTTGATCGATCTTGCGCCGAGGCTCCCGCCGAAGGAGAGGATCAGCGGGCGGGAATCGAGCCCGAGCGATTTGCGCGACGTTTCCTTGTCCGCGCGGATGACCTGCGGCCGGACGGGGTTGCCCGTCAGCTCGCAGGGCGTATTGCCGAGGTATTTTTTCGCGTCTTCAACGCCGACCATGATGCATTTCGCGTATTTCGCGAGCATCTTCGTCGTTACGCCGGGATACGCGTTCGATTCGTGGACGACGATCGGCACGCCCATTTTCGCCGCTTCGCGCAGGATCGGGCCGCAGACGTAGCCGCCGGTCCCCATGCAGATATCCGGCGCAAATTCGCGGAGGATCTTTTTCGACTGGGCGCTCGCGGTAAAGACGCGCCAAACAGCGCGGATATTCCGGCCGACGTTTTTGAGCGTCAGTTTCCGCTGGAATCCGGAGACGCGGATCGCGCGGAATTCGAAACCAGCCGCCGGAACGAGACGCGCTTCCATGCTGTCCGCGCCGCCGACGTAGAGGATCTCGGTTTCCGGTTCGCGTTCTTTGATATAATTGGCGACGGCGAGCGCCGGATTGATATGGCCGCCGGTACCGCCGCCGGCAAAGAGAATTTTCATAAAAAGTCTCCTTCGCTACATTTTCTCGAGGCGGGAGGACCGCGAAATCGAAAGCAGGATCCCCATCTGCGCGAGCAGAATAACGAGCGAGGTGCCCCCGTAGCTGAAGAACGGGAGGCTGATTCCGGTATTGGGAATCGTATTGCAGACAACGCAGATATT
>CACZON010000071.1 GCA_902782805.1 Oscillospiraceae bacterium | reverse complement strand
GGAGCGGAAGCGCCGAAGCCTTCCATCGCGAGGATCTTGCCGTCGAGGCCGACGTATTTTTCCCAGCCGAAACCGGAGAGTGCTTCGACCGCAACTCTCTTGCGGATGTTTTTCGGGAGGACAGACTCCTTGTATTCTTCGTCCTGCGCTTCGAAGACTTCCATGCAGGGCATCGAAACCACGCGAACGTCGATTCCTTCTTCCTTGAGCAGCGCTTTCGCGTCGAGCGAGAGCGAAACTTCGGAACCGGTCGCGATGATGATCGCATCGGGCGATTCCTTCTCGGAATCCGCGATTACGTAAGCGCCGCGCAGGGCTTTCTTCGCGTCGCCGATCTGGGGCAGGTTCTGGCGGGAGAGCGCCATCGCGGTGGGGGTTTCCTTCGAGGTGATCGCGCAGTACCAGGCGGCGAGCGTCTCGTTGAGATCGGCCGGACGGAACATGTTGAAGTTCGGCAGCGCGCGGAACATCGCGAGATGTTCGATCGGCTCGTGGGTCGGGCCGTCTTCGCCGACGCCGATGCTGTCGTGGGTAAATACGTAGGTCACGGGCAGCTTCATCAGCGCCGCGAGGCGCGCCATCGGCTTCGTATAATCGGAGAAGACGAAGAAGGTCGCGATAAACGGACGCAGGCCGGAGAGCGCAATGCCGTTAGCGATCGCGGACATGGCGAATTCACGGACGCCGAAATGGAGGTTGCGGCCGATCTTGCTCTCGGTCGAGAAATCGCCTTCGTCCTTCATGTAGGTCTTGTTCGAGGGGGCGAGGTCGGCGGAGCCGCCGATCATGCCGGGAACGTAGTTCTTCAGGCGGTTGATCGCGATACCGGAGCTGTTGCGGGTCGCGTCGGCTTTTTCCGGAACTTCCCAGTATTCTTCGCAGTCGATCAGATCTTTCGCGATATCGAGGTTGAACTCGTCGTCCCAGGCTTTTTTCATCTCAGGGAACTTCTCGCAGTATTCGGCGAAGAGCTTGTTCCATGCTTCTTCATCGGCAGCTTTGCCGTCGGCGATCTTTTTGTAGTGCGCGTAGACTTCATCCGGAACGTAGAACGGTTCCTGAGAAGGCCAGCCGAAGAATTCCTTCATGCCGGCGATCGTTTCCGCTCCGAGCGGTTCGCCGTGGGCAGCCGCGGTACCCTGCTTTCCGGGTGCGCCGTAGCCGATCGTGGTCTTGATGATGATGAAGGAGGGCTTCTCTTTTTCCGCCTTCGCTTCTTCAATTGCCTTGCCGATCGCTTCCAGATCGTTACCGTCTTCTACGACGATCGTCTGGAATCCGTAGGATTCGAGGCGCTGCTGTGTATTCTCGCGGAAGGCGATATCCGTGCTGCCTTCGATGGAGATCTTATTGGAATCGTAGAGAACGATCAGCTTGCTGAGCTTTAAGGTTCCGGCGAGAGAGAACGCTTCGGAGGAGATTCCCTCCATCATGCAGCCGTCTCCGCCGAGGACGAAGGTATAATGATCAACGACCGGATAGCCTTCTTTATTGAACTTTTCGGCGAGATGCGCTTCCGCCATCGCCATGCCGACTGCCATGCCCATGCCGGCGCCGAGCGGGCCGGTGGTGGCTTCTACGCCGACCGTATGACGATATTCCGGATGACCCGGGGTCAGGGAGCCGAGCTGACGGAACTGCATCATGTCTTCTTTCGTAAGGCCGTATCCGAACAGGTGCAGCAGCGAATACAGCAGCGTGGAGCCGTGGCCGCCGGAAAGAATGAAGCGGTCGCGGTTGAACCATTCGGGATCCTTCGGGTTGTGCTTCATATGGTTTGCCCAGAGCTCGTAAGCGACGGCGGCGCAGCCGAGCGGGAGACCCGGATGGCCGGAATTCGCTTTCTGGATCGCGTCCGCGCACAGTACACGGATGGCATTTACCGCCATTTTCTGTTCATTGTTCATTTTGTACCTCCATAAAATCACATATCGGAAATTAAAAGAAATTTTATGCCCTTATAAGATAGCACATTTTTTGGAAAAAGTCTATAGTTTCTTCGATTTCGAATCAGAAAAAGCCCGCAGCTTTCGGCTGCGGGCTTCAGATCCGGAGCGAATGGGACGGCTAAGGCGAAACGCAGCGGATTATTGCGGCTTTAAGTCGATCACGACGAATTCCGAGAAGCAGCCGGTTTTGAATTTGAACGCCCAGTTGCTGATTCCGGAGGAGACAATAAAATCGGTATTTTGCCGCGTTTCGTGACCGTATGCCAGCGCGTTTTCGCCGATCCATTCGCCTACGTGGTTGATCGGGAGAAACTGCCCGCCGTGGGTATGACCGCACAGAACGAGATCCGCGCCTGCCGCGGCCTGTGCGTCGAAATCATAAGGCTGATGATCGAGCAGGACGGTATACCGCCCCGGTTCGCTTTGCGCAAGCACTGCCTGCACCGTCT
>CACZON010000070.1 GCA_902782805.1 Oscillospiraceae bacterium | reverse complement strand
CGCCTTTTGCGGAGACGATCCCATCGTACGAGGCGTCGATCGAAATCGAACCGAGCCCGCAAAGGCACAGATTGATCTCCGACCGGATCGCGGCAGCTTCGTTTTCACCGGAGTATTCGAGCGCGTTGCGGCTGTCCTGCGCCGTCATCAGATAAACTTCGGAAGCCGTGCGGAATTCCATACAGGGCTTTTCGGCGTTTTTCATCGAAAGACCGTCCAGCAGAAAGCGGATTTCCGCTTCCTGCGGCGCCTCTACGCAAAGCTGCGCGCCGGTATAGCTGCCGGAAAGGCGATAGACGCCCGCTTCGGCAACCGTCGTCGTTTCGCAGTCTTTGAGCGTCAGCTCTTTGACCGAAGCAGGATCGACGTTCTGGATCAGCTCATTTTCCAAAAGTATGTTTCTCAAGGAGCCGAATTCTTCAACAAAGAGATCCGGAAGCGCGGCGACGACCGGCTCAAACGGCGTGGCAGAAGGTTCTTCGGAGCGGTCCGGCGCGGCGCTGCTGCTTTCGGCGGGAGGCTCGGAGATTTGTGAAGAAACCGGCTCGGGGACGGTGCTGCCCGGAACTTCTCCGCATCCCGAAAGCGACGCGATCATAACCGCTGCAAAAAGAATTGCGAGTGTTTTTCTCATGGAAAAAGACTTCCTTGTAAATTGTTTTTTCGTTTGATTCAAAAGGGGATCCGCAGCAAACGGCAGAAAGCCGGTTGCTTCTTAGCGGTCGGCTTCGATGGCTTTCTCCGCTTCCGAAAAGCTCATGTCCCGCTCCTTTGCGATGCGGGCGAGATCCTCGTATTCAAGCTTTTCGCGCAAAACGCCGTAGCCTTCCGAGATCTTGCGGCGCACTTCGCCGTAGGGCGTTTCGAGCGTCTCGCTCCGGCGGCGCAGAACGCAGCGTTCGAGCCTGCTCTCGCGGATGCCGATCGTCGTTGTATGGCGGAAGATCAGTGAAACGAATTTTTCGCGGTCCTGCTCGCGGCAGAGAACCGTCAGGAGTACGCCGGGGCGGAATTTCTTCATCTGGACCGGCGTTGTAAAAACTTCGTTGGCGCCGGCGGCAAGGAGGGTTTCACAGGCGAAACCGATCGCTTCGCCGGTCATGTCGTCGAGGTTGCAGGAAAGCTCCAGAACGCGGTCGGGCGCTTCTTCGCTCTCGCCGAGGAACGCGCGCACGCAGTTGGCGCGGGGGAAATCCTTTTTGCCCATTCCGTAGCCGATCTTCGAGGTTTTCATCACGGGCATCGGGCCGAATTCATCCGCAAAATGCTTCAGCAGCGCCGCGCCGGTCGGGGTGCAGAGCTCGCTTTGGATCTCGCCGGAATAGATCGGAACGCCGCGCAGGATATATGCGGTCGCCGGCGCCGGAACGGGGAGGATCCCGTGGGCGCAGCGGACGGTGCCGCTGCCGACGTGGATCGGGGAGACGACGACTTTTTCCGGAGCAAGCTCCGACATCGCAAGGCAGACCGCCGTAATATCGGCAACGGCGTCCATTGTGCCGACCTCGTGGAAATGAATTTCGGAGACGGGAACGCCGTGGGCGTTGCTTTCCGCTTCGGCGATCAGCCGATAGACGGCCAAAACGTCTTTTTCAACCTGTTCCGGGAGCTCTAAATCCCATACGATGTGCTCGATCTCGTGGAGGCTGCTGTGGTGATGGTGCGCGTGCTCGTGGTCATGATCATGATCATGGTGATGATGCTCATGGTCATGCTCGTGTTCATGTTCATGATCGTGCTCGTGATCATGATGATGTTCGTGATCATGCGTGTGTTCATGCTCATGCTCGTGATCGTGCATCTCTTCGGATTCCGTTTCGCCGTTTACCGTAACGTTAAAATGCGTTCCGCGGATCCCGCATTTTTCGGCGGATTCTTTCAAAAAACGAACGCCGGGGATCGGCAGCGCGTTGAGCTTCTGAAGGAACGCGTCGCGGTCGGGGAGCAGCTCGTAAAGCGCGGCGGAGAGCATATCGCCGGCGGCGCCCATCGAGCAGTCAAGATACAGTAATTTCATAAGGGACCTCACTTTCCGAAACAGAGGAGAGAATGGACCGCCTCGGCTTTTCGGCGCCGGGGCGATGTTACTTACGCGATAAGAATATTGTAGCGGTCGGGGGAAAAATTGTCAAGATACGGGGCCCGGGCGGGCGGATTGTGAACAATTTTCAAACTTTTCAAAAAAGGGGAAAAGGGAACTTGATTTTTCAAAAAGAACGGCTATAATAGATTTAGCACTTAAAAAGAAAGAGTGCTAAAACAAGGAGTGAATGATTATGGCAGTCAAACAGTTCAAGACCGAATCCAAACGGATCCTGGATCTGATGATCCATTCGATTTATACCCACCGTGAAATTTTCCTGCGCGAGCTGATCTCCAACGCGAGCGACGCGATCGATAAGCTCTATTACCGCTCTCTCTCCGAGGGAGAGACGGGTCTTTCGCGCGATGATTTCGCGATCGAGATCCAAACGAACAAAGAAAACCGTACGATCACAATTTCCGATAACGGCTGCGGCATGACGAAGGACGAGCTCGAAAACAACCTCGGCGTGATCGCGCGCAGCGGATCGCTCAATTTCAAAAAGGAAATGAACGAGAAGAACGACGAGATCGATATCATCGGCCAGTTCGGCGTCGGCTTCTATTCGGCGTTCATGGTCAGCAAATGCGTGACCGTACAAAGCCGCGCCTACGGCTCGAAGGAAGCGAACGAATGGAAATCGCGCGGGCCTTCCGGCTACAGCATCGAGCCCTGCGAGAAGGAAACCCACGGAACGACGATCACCCTCGAGCTGCTCGACAACACCGAGGAGGAAAACTACGACGAATTCCTTTCGCCCTACCGCATCTCCGCGCTCGTCAAGAAGTATTCCGATTATATCCGCTATCCGATCCGCATGGAGATGGAAAAAACGCGCCTGAAGGAGGGCGTCGAGCCGAAGGACGCGAAGAGCGAAGACTACGAAACCTATTTCGAGACCGAAACGCTCAACAGCATGGTCCCGATCTGGAAAAAGAAAAAATCGGAGGTCACGAAAGAGGAGTACGACCGCTTCTATCAGGATAAGTTCATGGATTACTCCGAGCCGCTGCGCGTGATCTACAGCAGCACGGAAGGCACCGCGACCTACAACGCCCTGCTCTTCATCCCCTCGAAGGCCCCGTTCGATTACTATACCCGTGAATACGAAAAAGGCCTGATGCTCTATGCGAACGGCGTGATGATCATGGAAAAATGCGCCGATCTGCTGCCGGATTATTTCAGCTTCGTAAAGGGACTCGTCGATTCCGAGGACCTTTCGCTCAATATCTCGCGTGAGATGCTCCAGCATGACCGCCAGCTCAAGCTGATCGCCTCGCGCCTTGAGAAAAAGATCAAATCCGAGCTGCTCTCGATGCTCGAAAACGAGCGTGAAAAATACGAGGAATTCTTCACCGCGTTCGGCCTGCAGCTCAAATACGGCGTCTATTCCGATTACGGAATGCATAAGGATCTGCTCTCCGATCTGCTGCTGTTCCATTCCTCCGAGGGCAAGTACGTTACCCTGAAAGAATACGTCGGACGGATGAAGGAAGGCCAGAGCGGCATCTTCTACGCCTGCGGCGACAGCCTCGCGCGGATCGAACAGCTTCCGCAGACCGAAACGCTCAAGGAAAAGGGCTACGAGATTCTTTATCTGACCGACGACGTCGATGAATTCGCGCTTAAGATGCTCGGAAAATTCGAAGAGAAAGAATTCAGGAATATTTCTTCCGACGATCTCGGCCTGAAGACCGAAGAAGAAAAGGACGAGCAGAAAAAGCAGGAAGAGGAGAGCCGCGAGCTCTTCGATTTCATGACCGAAGCGCTCGGCGGCAAGGTCAAGAAGGTCGTCCTTTCCGACCGCCTCGGCTCCCATCCGGTCTGCCTTTCCGCCCAGGGCGGAATCTCCCTCGAGATGGAAAAGGTGATGAACGCGATGCCGAACGTTCCGCAGGAAAGCCGCATCCGTGCCGAAAAGGTGCTCGAGATCAACCCCTCACATCCGATCTTTGAGGCGATCCGGAAGCTCTATGAAACCGATCGGGAAAAGCTCAAACAGTACGCCGAACTGCTCTACGCGCAGGCGCTGCTGATCGAAGGCTTCCCGATTGAGGATCCGGTCGCGTTCTCCGGCAAGCTCTGCGATCTGATGGCGCAGCTCGCCGAATAACGGAAAAAATCCGGCAATACTACTCCCGGAATCCAAACGATTCGGGAGGTGTCAACATGACGGATCTTGAATGCGGCGTCGCAGCATGCGCCTATTGGTGTTCCGGACTCTGCAGCCGCGAAAAAATCTCCGTATCCGGCGGGAACGCCCGCAAAAAAGAGGAAACGGGCTGCTCTTCTTACCGTGCCCGGAAGGAGCGCGGGGAAGACCGGCTCGAGGCCGCCGGGATCGCCGGTCCCTGCTGCGAGATCGCCTGCGACGCGCAGCGCTGCGTCTACAACGGCGACAGCGTCTGCGAAGCGGACTGCGTGCGGATCGAGCGCTGCGGCGCGGCGGCTCCGGAAACCGGAGACGAAACGAAGTGCGCTTCGTTTATCGCCCGCCGGTCCTGACCGCTAAACAGAATCTCTCATTAAAAAAAGAAGCTGCGCCTTCGGCTCGGCTTCTTTTTTCGCTATTTTCGGGGCGGCGCGGTTGACTTGCTCCGGATCCCGGCGTATCATGAAATTGCAAGGAAAATCCTTTGAAACGCCAAGTTACAACGCACAGGGAGGACGAAACCATGGCAAAGGTACTGCTTCTCAACGGAAGCCCCCACGATCACGGCTGCACCGCTGCGGCGCTCGAAGAGATGATCTCCGAATTCCGCAGGCTCGGGATCGAAACGGAGCTTCTGCATCTCGGGAAAAAGGAGATATGCGGCTGCATCGCCTGCGGCAGCTGCGCAAAAACCGGAAAATGCGCCTTTGACGACGCCGTCAACGGGATTGCGGAAAAATTCGAAGCGGCGGACGGGCTCGTGATCGGCAGTCCGGTCTATTTCGGCTCGCCGAACGGAAACCTGCTCTCGCTGCTCGACCGCCTCTTTTACAGCACGCATTTTTCCAAGCAGATGAAGGTCGGCGCCGCGGTCGTCTCCTGCCGCCGGGGCGGAAATACCGCCTCCTTCGACGTGCTCAATAAGTATTTCACGATCAGCGCGATGCCGGTCGCTTCCTCGACCTATTGGAATCAGGTCCACGGCTTTACCGCAGAGGACGTGAAAAAGGATCGGGAGGGCCTGCAGACGATGCGCAACCTTGCGCGCAATATGGCCTTTTTGATCCGCGCGATCGCCGACGCAAAGGAAAAATACGGCCTGCCGCAGCTCGATTCCGGCGCCTTTACGAGCTTCCCGGACGGGAAATAACACAAAAACAAGTCTTTTTCGGTAAAAAAACGCCTCCGGACCGGAGTCCGGGGGCGTTTTTTGCAATTTTTTCAAGAATGAAAAACGGGATTCAGTTCAGCAGATACCGGGACAGGAACGTAAAAAACAGAATCAAAAACAGGAACAGAACGACGAGGATCCACGCGACGTACATGTTGACTTTCGGCTTTTCCTGCGCCGGAGGCTTGCCGGTTTCTCCGAGCGCCGCTCTTCTGCGCGCGGCAGCGGGGGAAACGTAGCCGGAGGCGGATTTTCCGGGCAGTATACGCGGAATCTGAACCTCTTTTGTGTAGGAGACCTTCGAATGGGTGTGGCCGCCGTCCTGAAGCAGGCGCGCGTGGGCTCTCGAGCAGGTATAATCGCAGTTGAGGCAGACCATTCTGCGGCCGATCTCCACCAATTCGCCGCAGCGGCATTTCGGACATCTTGCCATCAAAATCTCGTCCTTTCTGTTAAAATCGGATCGTCACGCAGAGAAAAGCGTTCGGCTCTGCCGCGTATTTTCAACGGAACCCCGGGTACAGCCCCTGCTCTACGGCGCAGGAATCCATCCAGCCGAACGCGACGATCGCAAGCGCGATCACGAACAAAAAAACGAGGATTGCAATCAGCCGCGATTTGGCTTTGCCGCTGTTTACGGAAGGAACCGGTGCGGGGAGCGGCGATTTTCCGCGTGCGGCGGGAGCGGCGCCGTTGGGAGGAGCAAATCTTCCGGCGGCTCTGCGCGGCGTCTGAAGCTCCTTCGCGTAGGAAACCTTCGAATGGGTGTGGCTGCTGTCCTGAAGCAGGCGCGCGTGGGCTCTCGAGCAGGTATAGTCGCAGTTGAGGCAGACCATTCTGCGGCCGATCTCCACCAGCTCGCCGCAGCGGCATTTCGGACATCTCGCCATCTTTATCACCCTTCCTTTCGTCTCTATTATACCGGAAACCGCGCGAAAAGGCAAGCGTTATCCGCGCGGCGGCTCGGGGGATGAAAAATCGCGGAACTGTTCCGGCAGAAGCTCGTAATCGACCGCGGACTGCAGCGCGCCGAGCTGATCGCGCCAGGAGTCGATCCGCACGCCGGTTTTTCGAAAGCCGAGCGTTTCGTAGACGTGCTGCGCGCGGGTGTTCTGAAGGTTCGTATCGAGGACGATCTTCTCCGCGCCTTTCTCGAAAAGCGCGCGGATCAGCAGAGAAAGCGCTGTCCGCCCGATTCCTTTTTCGCGGTACGCTTCAAGGCAGATCTTGATCCCGATCTCGGCACTGCCGTTTTCGAGGATCCGAAAACTCATCTCGCCGATCGGCGTTCCCTTATATTCGAGGATCAGCCGCCGGCGGGTTTCGTCGCTGTCGCCGAGCAGGTCCGCGGCGATCTTTTCCGCGGTGGTTCCGAGCCCGAGCGGAAAGCCCGCGTGCGCCATGATCCTGCCGTCGTTCCACCAGGCGGCGAGCGCCGCCGCGTCGTCTGCTCCGGCGTTTCGGATCCGGATGTTTCCTTTTTTAAGCTCCATATCGTCCCTCCGAAAAAAAGAAATCTCCCCGTTTTCGCGGGGAGAGAGTTCTTCGGCTCAATAGCCGATCACGTTCATGATCTGGCGAACGGTGGCTTTCTTTCCGTGGCGCAGGGCGAAGAGTTTGCAGAAAATGATAGCGCCTAAGGGGTAAACGACGCCCATCAGAACCGCCAGAACGAATACGGTCATTAAAATCCAGAACATATTTCTCTTCCTTTCTCAAATCAGATCTTTCAGTACTTTTACGGCAATGCCCTGTATCGAGCAGTTTTCAACATAGAGATCCTCCAGCTCGCGGTTTTCCGGATGGAGGCGGATGCGGCGTTTTTTCGGTTCGGGATAAAAGCGCTTGAGCGTCGTTTCATCGCCGACGAGCGCAACGACGATCTGCCCCGGGCGGGCGGTTTCCTGCCTGCGCACGAGGACGAGATCGCCCTCGCTGATCCCGGCTTCGATCATCGAATCGCCGAACGCCCGCAGAAAATAGAATTCGCCGCTGCCGATCAGCGAGGCGGGGAGACGGAAGTATTCCTCGATGTTCTCCTCGGCGAAGTTCGGCGCGCCGCAGGCGATGTTCCCCACGAGACCGACGGAAACGAAGCTTGCGGAATGTTTGCCCGTTTTCGCGGTCTGCGCTTTGCGCGCGGCGCCTTCGTAGCGGATCTCCTCTTCGATCCCCATTTCGAGCAGATAGCGCCCGACCGTCGATTTCGGGATCCCGGTGCCGCGTTCGATCTCGCGGATCGCGGGGGAGCGGCCGTATTCTTCATAATAACGTTCGATAAAACGCAGGATCGCGTCCTTTTTCTCGCCGCTTTTTGCCCGCATACCGGCAGCGCCTCCCGTCTTTTTGTTAAATGGGACAAAATGTCCTGTTTACAAAATCAATATACCACACGCACAAATGTTTGTCAAGCACTTTTCTAAAGTTTCTTTTTTGTAATTATGATTGACGGGAAACATCGGAGATGATATGATAGATGCGGATTTTATCCGGAAAGGAGGGGAGCGAAGGATGTTTTTCAAATTGACGTTCGAGACGGTGGCCGTAATCCTTTTGATGATGGCGGTCGGCTTTTTCGTGGCCGGAACCGGATGGTTCAAAAAGAACAACGGCTCCGAGCTGCTTTCGAAGCTTGTTGTCAACGTGATTATCCCGATCAACCTCTTTGACAAAATGATCAACACGTATTCTTCGCGTTCCGAGCTGCTCGAAACGATCCGGGGGATCCCGATCCCGTTTCTTTCGATCGCGCTGATGTTCGTGATCGCGCTGCTGCTTTCAAAGCTTTTCCGCGTCGAAGAGGGGCGGCGCGGCGTCTTTATGAACGTCGTTGCAATGTCGAATACCGTGCTCGTCGGGATCACGGTGATCGAGCCGCTGCTCGGGCCGGAATCTTCGCCCTACTCGCTGCTCTATTATACGGCCAACACGTTCTTTTTCTGGACGGTCGGCACCTTCCTGATCCGCCGCGACGCCGGCGACCGCGCAAAGCTTTTCTCGCTTACGAATCTCAAAAAGGTATTTGCGCCGCCGTTTATCTCCTTCCTGGCCGCGTCGGTTTTCGTCCTTCTGGAGCTTCGGCTGCCCTTCATTCTGGAAGACGTGATCTCCCGCTTCTCGGCTTGCTCAACACCGATGAGCATGCTCCTGATCGGTGCGATCATCCGCAGCGTTCCGATCCGTCAGTACCGCTTCGGCAAGGATATGATCGTCGGTCTGATCGGCCGGTTTATCCTCTCGCCGCTTCTGATGACCGGGCTCTGCATTCTGCTGCCGCTGCCCGTTTTGATGAAGCAGACGTTCTTCCTGATGTCCTGCATGCCCGTGATGACGCAATGCGGGATCATGTCGCGCGAGTACAGAGCCGATTACGCCTACGCCTCCACGATGGTCGCGGCGACGACGGCGGTCTGTATGGTTCTGATCCCCGTTTATATGCTGCTGCTCAAGTACGTTTCGATCTTCGGGTAACAGTCAGCCGAAAGCTTTCGTGGCTTTCGGCTTTTTTCTTCGCAAAACACTTCGCAAACCGGGAAAAATATGGTATAATTCTGCTGATATGAATTTTTGGAAGGGGCGGCGAAGTGGAGATCCTGTATGAAGACCGGTTTCTGATCGTCTGTGCAAAGGAGCCGGGCGTCCTTTCCGAAGAGGGAAGCGGCAAAAACATGCCGGCGCTGATCCGGGAGCATCTTAAAATGCCCGGCGCGTACGTCGGCGCCGTTCACCGCCTCGACCGTGAGGCCGGCGGCGCGATCGTTTACGCAAAGGACGCGGCGAGCGCCGCAAAGCTCTCCGGGCAGATCGCGGACCGGCTGCTCGAAAAAACGTATCTCGCGCTGTTGGAACGTCCGCCGGCGGAGGATACCGGTACGCTTTTCGATCTGCTCTATCACGACCGTGGCAAAAACAAGACCTACGTCGTCTCCCGCGCGCGCCGCGGCGTGCGCGAAGCCTCGCTCTCCTTTGAAGTGCTCCGGCGCTTTTCCGTTGAGGGGAAAAGCTGCGGCCTGCTTCGGATCCGCCTCGATACCGGCCGGACGCACCAGATCCGCGTCCAGTTCGCCTCGCGGAAAATGCCGCTTCTGGGCGACCGGAAATACGGCAGTTCGTTCCGCTTTCCCGCGGTGGCGCTCTGGTGCGAGTCCCTTTCGTTCCCGCACCCGGAAACGGGTGAACGGATTTCTCTCCGGGCGCCTTTGCCGGAGAATTCCCCCTGGAATCTGATCTGACCTAAAGCTGGTGATTGAAATAAAACGGCCGCTTTGCTGGGCGGCGATCGCGTTTTTCGCGGCGCTTTGGCTCGGAGAAACTGTTTCGCTCCTTTGCGCGCTGGCCGTGTCGGGCGCGGCGGTTCTGCTCGGCGCCGGCGTTCTTTTCCTGAAAAAGCTGCAGTGGCGCGCTTCGGCGGCGCTGATGCTGTTTGCCTTTGCACTTGCTCTTTTAACGAAAACGGTGTACGCCGGAAAAGCTGCCGCCGCGGCAGAGCCGTATTACGGCCGGACGGCGCAGATCCGCGGTACGCTCTGCGATTTTCCGGAATACGATTACGGAAAAGGCTACTATCTCCTCTCGGACGTTTCGATCGACGGAAACGAGATGCCGGGAAAGGTGCGGCTTTCTTCGCAAACGAAGCTCAACGTTCAGATGGACGATCAGATCGAAGCGGACGTCTATCTGTTTCGGCCTTCGGTCAACGAAAGTTATTATTCCGGCCGCCGCATTTTCCTGTTCGCGACCTTTCGCGGCGCGGAAAACGCGCGGGTGTCCGCGTGTGAACGCCATTCTCTGCTCTATTATCCGCGTGCGGCGCGCGAATTTCTGAAGCGGTCGCTGCGCCGGTTTACAACGCCGGAGGAGGGCGCTCTGCTCGGCGCGATCCT
>CACZON010000069.1 GCA_902782805.1 Oscillospiraceae bacterium | reverse complement strand
CTCGCCGGAAAGCGTATCGACGATCGAATTCGCGAGCTTCTCAAGCGCTTTTTCTTCGAGATCCGCTTTTGTCTCTTTTACGAGGGCGATATCGTTCTCGTTGATGCTGATCACGAAATCCTTGTTTTTATCCGGGAAAAGATTCTGGATGACGTCGTAAACGGAAACGTCGTTGCGGCCGTTGACCTTGATGATCATGCAGACGCGCGTCGCATCGGAATTGAAATGGAGCTCTCTTGCCTTAACGAAGATATCACCGGGCAGGATATTATCAAGGATCACGTTTTTGATAAAGTTCGCGCGATCGTATTTTTCATCGTAATACTGCTTGATATTCGAGAGCGAAACCGCAAGAACGTTTGCGTACTTGATCGCATCGGAATCGCTTCCGGAAACGAAAACGGCATATTCCGGACGCGGATTCGTTCCGAAGGATTTATAGGTGTAGCCGTTGATGACAAACGTTCCGGGGGAAGCCAGAAGCTCTACGGAAACGTTTTCGTTCGTCTCTCCGATTCGGCCGAGCTCGCTGCAGGCAATGATCGCGGAGGTCTCGTCAATCACGCCGATCGTCCTGTCGAGGGTATCCTTCATTTGCGTGATAACGCCTTGAAATAATCTGTTGGCCATAATAGTTCCTCTTTTCATCGAATTTCTCTGTCGACCGTTCGTCTTACTGATAATATATTGTATCATATTCCGTTCTGGTTTTTCAATAAAACTTTTCAATTTTTACAATAATTTCTCGTAAAAAGAGGCAGTTTTTACAATTTTTCTACTTCTTTTCGCCATTTTCAACGATCTTCAACCGTGTTTTTTTCCGAAAACTGCTGATTTTGGGCACAAAAAAAGAGCCGTGCGCAACGCACGGCTCTTTCAAATGGAAATTAGTTGAGGATTGTTTTTTCGGTTTCTTTGTCGAAGAGATGCATCTTCTGAAGGTCGAATGCGATCTTAATCGTATCGCCGGGCTTCGCGGTGGAGTTCGGATCAACACGAGCGGTGATGGAATTCTCAGCGCAGACGAGATACAGATACGTTTCGGAGCCCATGAGCTCGGTAACTTCGCACTCTGCTTCTACGATGCCTTCGGAAACGTTGGCAAGGAATTCGGGTTCATCGTGAACGTTTTCAGGACGGATACCGAAGGTAACTTCTTTGCCGACATATTCGTTGAGGTCCGCATCGGCGCCGGCAACTTTGTTGGCCGGGATCTTGATGGCATACGGTCCGAATTCAACCGTGTACGCGTCGCCGTCTTTGCCGATCGTCGCGTTGATGAAGTTCATCTGCGGCGAGCCCATGAAGCCTGCTACGAATTCATTGGCGGGCTTATCATAGAGGTTCTGAGGAGTATCGACCTGCTGAATGAAGCCGTCCTTCATAACAACGATTCTATCGCCCATCGTCATAGCTTCGGTCTGGTCGTGGGTAACGTAAATGAACGTGGTTCCGAGACGGAGATGGAGCTTCGCAAGCTCGGTTCTCATCTGGGCACGGAGCTTCGCGTCGAGGTTGGAAAGCGGTTCGTCGAGAAGGAAGACCTTCGGGTCACGAACGATTGCACGACCGAGCGCAACACGCTGTCTCTGGCCGCCGGAGAGAGCCTTCGGCTTTCTGTCGAGAAGGTGGGTGATGTCGAGGATGCGGGCAGCTTCTTCAACTCTGCGTTTGATCTCATCCTTCGGAGTCTTGCGCAGCTTGAGGCCGAACGCCATGTTATCGAATACGGTCATGTGCGGATAAAGAGCGTAGTTCTGGAAAACCATCGCGATATCGCGATCCTTCGGGGCGATATCATTGGAGAGCGTATCGCCGATGTAAAGTTCGCCTTTGGTGATTTCTTCGAGGCCGGCAATCATACGCAGCGTCGTCGATTTACCGCAGCCGGAAGGGCCAACGAGGATGATGAACTCTTTGTCCTTGATATCGAGGTTGAAGTCCGTAACCGCAGTTACGCCGCCCTGATATACTTTGTAAATGCCTTTTAATGTTACACTTGCCATAAACTAACCTCCTGAAACTGATTTTCAAAGCGAATTGTAATAAAACACTTCACCGAAATACTGTAAACATAATAACAGATTTTTGCCCGTTTTTAAAGGCTTTTATTACCCAAACTTTTGAAGTTTCGTTTATGTATTTTTTATAAAAAAACAATTCTCGTTTGGCATTTTGCATATAACGGGACGCAGGTTTTGAACAATCGGTCAAAAACGGTTTTTCGGGATTTTACGGCGCTTCGAACGTCATGATGCGCTTCGAAAGATCCAGCGAAAAAATCTCACCGTCGGGCGACGAGCGCTCCAGATAAGCACCCGCAATCCGGCCGCCGGAAAGGATCAGAACGAGCCGAAGACCTTTTTCTCCTTTGGGAGAATTCTTAAGCGGATATCGTCGGATCTCCGCCGTTTCCCCGCGGTAAAGATTCAGGTCAAAGCCCTGGGATTTCAACAGCTCGTTGAGGCGTTCGAACGTCCCGCCGAGGACTGCCGGGATCCGCTTTTGCTCCGTTGTTTCGGGTGTCTGCGCAGCAGAGAAACCGCCGCGCTTTATGAACGCCGCGATCTTCTCTTCGCTGGAAGCATCCAGGCGCGCTGCGCGTTCGTTCTTTTCCCGAAACAGGCCCGCAAGCTTTCCGAGCGCGGCGGTCAGCAGCAGCAGCGCCGCAAAAGCTGCTGCTGCACCGAGGTATTTCTTCTTTTTTCCGGCTGGCTTCTTTTTCAGGTATACCGCCCCTTTTCTTCCGCTTTCTGATAAAAGCTATGAAAAAAACAGGATCGCTATTCCCCAGCGGTCCGCGAAAAAACGGAGCCGCAATCGGGCTCCGTCTTACGTTCCGCCGCCGTATCATTCGTAACCGGAGACGCAGCTCGGATAATGATAGCCGTAGGTGTTTTTCGTATATTTCGAATTGGTCATGGACGCTTCGGCATAATTGCCGAACGAGAAAATCTTCGCTTCCGCCAGCCGCCGATACAAAAGGCCGGGAATGCACTGCCCGCCTGCATGGTGCCAAGAGAGCATTTCCGAGCCGTAGGCAACCGCATCGCAGTACAGAAGATCCCGCGCGAACGTTCCGGTCAGTGTTACGTAGACGTTCTTGATATAATAGACGCTTCCGCCGGAGGTTTTGATCTTGTACCAGATCGCGTGGGTATCTTCGCTGAAAATCGTCTCCGCGCCGGTCACCGTCACCGAAGTCCCTTTCTCAAGTGACGTCGCCGGGGATCCGGAGCTGATGCTGCTGTAGACGTTTGCCGTCTCCAGGATCTTCCCTGCGTAGGTCTTGTTCTTGAAATCGAGCTTCGAAAGATCAACGCTGTTGAGGATCAAGTCGCGCAGAGTAAACGTTCCGTAACTGCCGCCCCATCGGCCTGCGCCGATATTATAGGAGAAGCTGAACATCGAATCGAAGTTCTGCTGGCTTGCTTTTACGTTGTTGTTCACCAGGAATTCGTTCACCTTCGTCGTGTATTCTTTGGTATTCGAGGTCATACAGAGCATCGCCCAGGCTTCCCGGCGCGTTAAATTATCATAAAACTGCTCATAATTCCCGTTTTCATCCTTCTGCAGTACGTAACCGTGCCCGATCGTCGGCGTATAGGCGGAGACGAGCGGATCGTCATACACCGTTTCGCTGAAGCCTTCGAAATTCGCGATGATCGTAAGAATCTTATCGCTCGGCCGGCGTTCGCCGAGCGCCGTCGTCTCGTAATCCGCCGTCGCCGCCACGTAGACGGTCAGCGTCCGGTAATCGACGCTCCAGATTCCTTTCCGGCAGCAGTAAATATCCACCTTGTAATTTCCCGCCTTCGAAAACGTCACTTCCTGGGTCCAGACGCGGGTATTGTTCGCGGCAAGCCTGCCGGAAGCGGCGGACGATTCCGAAACGTAGGAGGATACTTCGTAGGTCTGGTCCTGGTCGCCGTGCACGACGAAACGCATCTTTTCGGGAAGCGTGTCCGTGATTGCGATCAGCTTCATTTTCTCGTTGATGCAGGCGATATTCGGAGAAGCGTATACGAATTTCGCAACCTCCGGAGCGGTCACCTTGACCGTGCAGGTCGCCGTATTCTGTCCGGAGGAATCCGTTACAAGAATCTTCGTCTCCCCAACGCCGGCCGCATAGACGTAGCCGCCGGAAACCGTTGCGATCTTCGTGTCGGCCGAGCTCCAGTAGATGCCTCCCGAGGAATAGTTCTGGGCGGAGGCGGTCAGAATTACGGTTTTTCCCTTTGAGATCGTTACCGTATTCGCCGAAAGCGTGATCGTACCGGAGCTGCCGCTGACGTAGGTAATATATTCGGAATACAGATATCCGATATTGCCGCTTGCGTCCTTTACCTTGACCCATTCCGAATTGGTAACCTCGAGGACCGTAACGAACGCGCCGGTCGAGAGCGTTGTGATCACGGAGTAGCCCGTTCCGGGGCCGGAGCGCAGATTCACGCCCTCCGTTGTTTTTGCATACTGACTGGGCGGCTGAGTCGGCGTGGTGCCGGAACTGTTGAGCTGCAGATACTCCGAGGACATATACCCTTCAATCCCTCCGGGCGTTCTGATCTTGTACCATGAAGAATTGCTGGTATCGAGGACCGTGACCGTCGTATTGCTGTTGAGCGTGGCGAGAACTTCGTAATTCGTTCCTGCGCCGGCACGTACT
>CACZON010000068.1 GCA_902782805.1 Oscillospiraceae bacterium | reverse complement strand
TCTGGCGCGCTTGAAGGGACTCGAACCCCCGACCTACTGGTTCGTAGCCAGTCACTCTATCCAGCTGAGCTACAAGCGCATACCTCTTTTTGAGAGCTTTTTCATTATAATGCATCGAAAAGGAAAAGTCAAGGTTTTCTTTTTGAAAAGTCAAGGATTGCACTTTTTGAAGAAATGTTGTATACTAATAGGGCTTTCTGAGAAAACACCCGGTTTTCGGGAAAAATAAAAGACCCGCAAGGAGAATTGACATGAAAAAATCGTTCAAAACCGTTCTGGCCCTGATTCTGGCGGCTGCGGCGCTGTTTGCGCTGGCTGGCTGCAGATCCTCCGCGATGTCCTGGAGTGCAAAATACGACGGCGAAACCCTCCCGATCGGAACCTACATCTATTTCCTGGCGTACAGCGCAAACGAAGCGAGCACGAAAGCGCAGGACAGCGAGACCGATGTGCTCAAGCAGCAGATCGACGGCGAAGACGCCGAAACCTGGATCCGCGAGCGCGCGAAATTCTACCTCCGCAATTATTTCGCGGCGCAGAAGATGATGAAGGACCGCGGCCTTTCGCTTTCCGAGGAAGAACAGAAGCAGGCGAAAACAACCGCCACGAGCTACTGGTCGAGCATGGCGACCGTGATGGACGAGTACGGCGTCGCCTTTACCTCGTATGAAAAGACGGTGCTCGAGCAGGTTGCGATCAGCAAGCTCTTCGACGCGATCTACGGCGAGGACGGCGAGATCGAAACGCCGATTTCCGACATCAAGGAATATCTTGAAAGCAACTATTTCAGCTATCATTACGCGATCATCGGCCTTTACAAGGAAACCGAAGAAGACGGCAGCGACCGACTGACCGACGAGGAGCTGGAGGCGGCGCTTGCGGAGATCAACGGCTGGATCGACGATTACAACAGCGGAAAGATCGACAAGGACGGCTTTGTAAAGCTCTATACCGAGTCTTCCTATTTCTTCAGTGAGAACATGGAAGCGGAAGAATACGAGCTCGAAGAAACGATCGGCAAGATGGACGAAACCTCCGATTTCGGAAAAATCCTGAAGGATACGGAAATCGGAAAAGCCGCCGCGGTCGATTATTCCACCTCCGGAATCTATTACGTCCTCTTCAAGGACGATATCAAGGACCAGAGCGTGACCTACGTTGCAGACGAGAGCCACCGCCAGGCGCTTGTTAGGGAGATGCGTCAGGACGATTTCGACGAACTCGTTGAAAAGACCGGCGAAAGCCTCGAGATCGAATTCAACGAAAAAGCGATGGCGAAGCAGGACGTGTCGAAATTCTTCAAAACAAAATAACGAAGATCAGAAAAAGCAGAAAAGCGACCGGAAATCCGGTCGCTTTTTTTGATGCGGGCTCGTCGGGCTTTCGTCGGCTTTTTTACAGCTCCTGCACCGAGACGCGGCGGTATTCTTCGCCGTCGAGCGTTTTCCAGAGAAAAACGCCGTCTTCCAAAGTCATATAACCGTGAGGTGTGCCGCCCTTCGGGATCGAAACGGAGCCGGGGTTCATATAGGTGTAATCCTGGTGGCGCACGAAATCGGAGACGTGGGTGTGGCCGTGGAGCAGGATATCGCCGCGGCTCATCGGCGGCAGATGCGATTCGTTGAAAATATGGCCGTGCGTGACGAAGATGTTTTTCTCGCCGCAGGCGACGATCGCGTAATCCGCCATCAGCGGGAAGTTCAGGACGACCTGATCCACTTCGCTGTCGCAGTTTCCGCGCACGCAGAGGATTTTCTCCGCGATCCCGTTGAGGAGGGTAAGCACCTTTTCCGTATCGTAAAGATCGGGCAGCGCGTTGCGCGGGCCGTGGTAGAGCAGATCGCCGAGGAGGATGAGCTTATCCGGCTGTTCTTCCTCGCAGCGTTTCATCAGCTGTTCGCAGTAAAAAGAGCTTCCGTGGATATCGGAGGCGATCAGGTATTTCATCGGGCGTCATCCTTTCTCTTTTTTCTTTTCCAGTATATCACAGTTTCCCCGGAAACGCAATCCGTTTTCGCCCTGCCGCAAGAGAAGGAGCGCGCAGAGAGTGCTGCCGCAAGGGAAAGCAAAGTATTGACTTGCGGGGCAAACGTGTGATATGATGACGCCAGCGGGATTATTCCCCACGGCAATTATAACGGAAGGCAGGTCGAACCCATGCGGGCAAAAAAACTCCCGGCGGAACGAACGGCAGGCAACTATTCGCTGCTGTCGCTGGCAGTTCCGATTCTGATCGAGCAGGTTCTGCGGTCCCTGATGGGAACGGTCAACACCTCGATCCTCGGTCATTATTCGACCGGAGCGGTCTCCTCGGTCGGCGTTGCCAACCAGATCATGAATATCACGACCGTTCTCTTCAATATCGCGACCGCAGGCGCGGTCGTGCTGCTCAATCAGACGCTCGGCGCCGGAGAACGGCGGCGGGCGGGGCATATCGCGATGAACGCGCTTTCGATCAGCATCCTCCTCGGCGCGGTTGTTTCGCTGATTCTCTCGTTCGGTGCGGATACCTTTATGGGCTGGATCGGCCTCGGCGACGATCTGCGCTTCGACGCGGCCGATTATCTGAGGATCGTGGGAAGCTGCGCGGTGATCTCTTCCGTGTCGGCGATGTGTTCCGGCGTCTTCCGCTCCTACGGACGCGCGAAGCTCCCGATGGTCGTCGTTCTTTTCAACAACCTGATCAATTTCCTCGGAACGTATACGGTCGTCTACCGGCCGGTTGAGCTGCCGCTGTACGGCGTGCGCGGGGTGGCGGTTGTCCGCGTTCTGAGCGAAAGCTTCGGGATGATCGTGCTTCTTCTGATGCTCTTCCTCTTTAAGTTCGGATTTGAATGGCGCGATCTGTTCCGCCTGCGCGCGGTGTTCCTCAAAAAGATCGCCGGCGTGGGGCTGATGTCCGGCATGGAAGGAATTTCCTATACCCTCGGCCAAGTGGTGACGACTTCGTTTATCACAGCGCTCGGAGCGCTTGCGATCTCAACGAAAACCTACGTTCAGAACATCGATTTCTACGCCTACGTCATGGGGCAGTCCATCGGAAGCGCAACTCAGATCATTTCCGGCCACCTGATCGGCGCGGGCAAAAGCGACGAAGCCTTCCGTATCGTCAACCGCAACTGGCGCTACGTTGCGCTCTGCAATCTTACCTTCGGGACGCTGATGTATTTCTTCTCGCCCTGGGTGATGCGGATTTTTACCTCCGATCCGGAAATCATCGCGCGCAGCCGGGTGCTGTTCCTGATCGATATCGCGATCCACGCGGCGCGCTCCTTCAATCATACCCATAACGCCGGCCTGCGCAGCGCGGGCTACGTGTTCGTTCCGATGCTCGTGGCGATCGGCTCGATCTGGATGTGCAACGTCGGCCTCGGCTACGTTTTCTCTTCGATCGCGGGACTCGGCGTCGCCGGGCTCTGGCTCGGGCAGATGACGGACGAATGGGTCCGCGGACTGATCACGATGACGCTCTGGCAGAAGAAATACTGGCAGAAAAGGCGGCTGATTGACCGTTAACGGCGTAAAAAAGAAACAAAAAAGGCGGGCAGATTGCGATCTGCCCGCCTTTTTCGGGATTCATCGGTCGTTTATTTTTTTCTCCAAAGCAGATCTGCCGCGAGGCGATACATCCCCTTGATCGACGGAGCGATCTCTTCGGTGGACATATGAACGGTATCCTCGAAGACGATCGGTTTCGAGTTATCGTCCGTGAAGGGGATCCATTCCGGCATCGGCTTGCCGTCGGCGTCTTTGCCGTTCGGGTTGCCGGTTTTCGCGAAGTTCGTCCAGTAGTTGCACATCATGCGGGCAAGATCGTAGTGCTTGCCGACGAAGGGACGCGGGCTCTTCGCGAGCGTTTCAAATACGAAATACAGCTCGGAGGAGTGATAATCGCCGGGATCGTCCTCGCCGGGGATCTCCGCGTTGAATTCATAGAGCCAGTCGTGGAGGTTGTCGTCGGCGGCACGCATCAGCAGCAGGCGTGCGCCGAAAGGCGATCCGTTGACTTTTGAAAGCGCGAGGACGCGGTCGAGGTCGCCGCTCTTGAAATCACAGAGCTCAAGGAATTCCTCTGCATATTTGCCGTAGAGCAGATGGGCTTTCTCTTCGAATTCGGGGAGGCTCTTCGCCGTAATGATATCGAAGAATTCGCCGGTGGTATATCCGGTCATAACCGGGATCGGGAGACATTCGCCTGCAGCCATCATATTGACCGGCTGGTCGGTCAGGAAGTCATCGTCGACGACGAACTGGAACTGTCCGGCTCTTGCCTTGAGGAATGCGAAGCATTTTTCAAGGACGAACTTCGCCGGAAGCGCGCGGGCTTCTTCGAGCGTCGTTACGCCGAGCCACTCGCGGAAGAAACGGTCGCCCTGAGCTTCCGCTTCCTTTAAGGTCAGGTAATCGGTGCCGTGGCCGCCGATTGCGAAGTTGATGCCCGTGCTGGACTGGGTGATCGCTTTTTTGATGTATCCGCCGCGGTTGAGCGGGGAGATGATCTGGCACAGGGTGCTGCGTCCGCCTGCGGACTGGCCGAAAATCGTGATGTTGTCGGGATCGCCGCCGAAGTTTGCAATGTTGCGTCCGACCCAGTCGATTCCGGCCTTCTGATCGAAGAGCGCGAAGTTCGTGCAGTGCTTTCCGCCGGCTTCCGCGGTGATCTCCGGATGCGCAAAGAGGCCGAATACGTTGGTTCTGTAGTTGACCGAAACAAGAACGACGCCGCGGCGCGCGAGGCGTTCGCCGTCGAATTCGTTTTCGGCGGGATTGCCGCCGATCAGACCGCCGCCGAAAATCCAGACCATAACGGGCAGACGTTCCTCCGGGGTTTTTGCCGGGGTCCAGATATTGAGCTGGAGGCAGTCCTCGCTCATCGGGAAATCGTGATCCCAGTGCCATTCGTTCTCATAGAACGGGCCGTAAGCGGTGTCGTAATCCGTCATATTGGCAGGACCGTATTCGAAACAGTCGCGGATCCCTTCCCAGGGCTCGACGGGCTGAGGCGCTCTCCAGCGGTTTTTGCCGGTTGCGGGGGCTGCGAAAGGAACGCCCTTGAACACGGTGATGAACATATCGGAGCTATAAGTACCGCGAACGAGGCCGCCTTCGGTTTTTGCGATCTTGATCATAAGCGTTTCATTCCTTTACGGTTTATTTTGTACTTTCATTATAAGTCAGGGAGAACGCGGCAATCTTCCAAAAGAGAATATTGAAAGATTAAACGACAAAACGGTTTCTTAAATTCTGCTAAGGATTCGAAAAAGAAAAAACGCCGTGCACGGCGCACGGCGTCAAAGGACGGGCAGAGGAAAATCAGCGGAAAAAATGAAGTTTCGGCCGGATTTTTCCGACGTAAAGAACGACCAGCCCGAACAAAGCGTAATCGTAGAGAATGAAAACGACGTTCGCAAGCGCGAGGAGCAGCAGCGGAAGCGAAACGCCGAAAAGCTCGTATTCCTCCGCAGGAACGTTCAAAAGCCGGGTTGCGGCGAAATATTCGAGAACCATCGCCGCGTTGAAGATCAGCAGCTTGATCAGAAACGAAAGCGCCTTCGGGCGGATCGGATCGAGCTTTGCCTTAAGGATCGGATAATAGCCGAAAAACGAGACGAACAGGATCGCGGCTTCCTTATCGGCGACCAGCAGCAGCGAAACGACGGAGACGGCGACGTAGACGCAGACCGCCCATTTTGCGGAGAGCTCCAGCACGATCACGATCAGAAGGATCCCGCAGAGCGCGGGGATCGCGATCGAAGCGATCTGAACGAGTCCGGAGAGCAGCATCAGAACGATACAAAGCGCCGCGATCACGCCGCAAAGCGCCACCGCGGAGCTTTTCTGAAGTTTCTTCATGGAATCGCCCCTTATCAGCAGCAGCGGATCAGGTCGCCGCCCATGCATTCACAGCAGCAGTCCGCGCACATCAGCGAGGAGCAGACGTCGCAGGCGTTGCAGCCGCCGGCGGCGCGGTTCATGTTGGGGTTGTAGCCGCCGTAACCGCCGTAGCCGTAGTTGCCGCTGCGGTTGTTCGTCGCCTGATTCATGGCGGCGCGGTATTCCATATTGGTCGGGTCCATCGAGCTCGCGGTTGAGAAATTGCGGTAGGCTTCTTCGAGCCAGCCGCGGCGGTAGAGGACGGAGCCCTTGAGGAAATACCATTCCGCGCTGCGCTTTTCCGGCGGAACGCCGTTGAGGATCTGCTCGGCATCGGCGATGCGGTTCTGGGTAATGAACCGGCGAACGTCGTTGAAATCAGAGGCGGCTTTCTGATAGGAGCCGGAGGATTGATACGCTCCGGCGGACTGGTACGCTCCGGCGCTCTGATAGGCGCTTTGATAAGCGTTCGGGCCCGAGGTGCCTTCCTTGCGTTCCTTCATGATCGTATCGTAGGCTTCGTTGATCTCCTTCATCTTTTCTCCGGCGAGATCGGCGATCGGGCTGCCGGAATAGTTGTCGGGATGATACTTCTTCGCCAGCTCGCGGTACGCGTCTTTGATCTGCGCGTCGGTCGCGGAACGTTCTACGCCTAAAATTTTGTAGGGGTCGTTCATGGTTCAGCTTTTCCTTCCTCTTTTGAAAAAAGAATTTTGCGCTGCATTTCGGGCAGCCCTTTTCCGAGTATATTGTCGAGAATCGGATAAAACGAATGGTTCGAAAGCAGCGAGAGCGCGCCGAGGATCGGCGGGATCGAAAAATTCAGCACCTCGTTGCAGCGTTCGCAGATTTCGCGGCGCTTTTCTTCATACATTTCGCCGGTCAGACCGAATTCTTTGATAAACGGATTGAAATTCCCGCGCTTGAGATCGTCTTCGAGATCGTCGGCCGCGTCGATGAAATAGATCCAGCGGCCGAGATGATAACCGAGCTCTTCGAGGATCCGGTTTTCGTCTCCTTCAAAGGGAATCGACAGGACCTTACGCAGCATCTGTGCGGTCGGATCGGCGCAGCGGTCGATCAGGAATTCTTCGGAGGTTTCCGTTTCCTTCTGCCGGCGCATCATTTCGGCGACCGCTTCCTCCGCCTGCGGGTATTTTGCCGCAGCTTTTTTGTGCTTTCTCCGCGAGATCAGCGCGGCGATTTTTGAGAAAAACCGGCGCAGGAAGCGCTGGTCTTCGATGTTGTCCTGAATTTTCCAATAGGTCAGTATCTCGGAGACGCCGGCGGCGTAGGAGAGCGCGTCGTCGCAGTTTTTGCAGCAGACGCATTTTTTGAGCGGATTGCAGCAGCAGCGCTTCTTTTCAAACGAAAGCGATTCCTGCCTCTTTGCCACCAGGATCAGAAGCGCGAGGAACGTACATTCATAGTTGAGCGTAAAGCGCGAGAGGATCCCATATTCTTTTCCGAGCGTCCGGCAGAGCGCGCAGTAGACGCTTTTGTAGGCAGCGTCTTCCTTGACGAGAAGCTCCGGCCGGTTCGTTTTCACGTATCCAAACATAAAAGAGATTCATCCCTTGCTTTATTTTACATGATACAGGAAGCAAAAAGCGTGAACGATGTGTAAATTATTTGAGGATCCGCTTTAAATACTGACCCGTATAAGAGCAATCGACCGCGGCGACCTCCTCCGGCGTGCCGCAGGCGATGACCTGGCCGCCCGCGTCGCCGCCCTCGGGACCGAGGTCGATGATATAGTCCGCGGTTTTGATCAGATCGAGGTTGTGTTCGATAACAATCACGGAGTTGCCCGCGTCGGTCAGCTTCTGAAGAATATCGATCAGCTTGTGGACGTCGGCGATATGCAGGCCGGTCGTCGGTTCGTCGAGAATATAGATCGTGCGGCCCGTCGGGCGGCGCGACAGTTCGGTCGCAAGCTTGACGCGCTGCGCCTCGCCGCCGGAAAGCGTCGTTGCGGGCTGGCCGATCTTGATATATCCGAGGCCGACGTCGAATAGCGTCTGGAGCTTCCGGGCGATCTTCGGCTGATTCGCAAAGAAGGAGAGACCTTCTTCGACCGTCATTTCGAGGACGTCGTAGATGCTCTTGCCTTTATATTTTACCTCCAGCGTTTCGTGGGTATAGCGGCGCCCTTTGCAGACGTCGCAGGGGACGTAGACGTCCGGGAGGAAGTGCATTTCGATTTTCACGATCCCGTCGCCCTGGCAGGCTTCGCAGCGACCGCCCTTTACGTTGAAGGAGAAGCGGCTCGCGGTATAGCCGCGGATCTTCGCGTCCGGGGTCGAGGCGTAGAGGTCGCGGATATCGCCGAACAGACCGGTATAGGTTGCCGGGTTGGAGCGCGGCGTACGGCCGATCGGCGCCTGGCTGATCTCGATGACCTTGTCGAGCGCTTCGGTGCCGAGAATCGCGCGGTGGCGCCCGGGCTTCGACTTCGCGCGGTTGAGCGTCGACGCGAGCGATTTATAGAGGACTTCGTTGATCAGCGAGGATTTTCCAGAGCCGGAAACGCCTGTGACGCAGACGAATTTGCCGAGCGGGATCTCGACGTCGATGTTCTTAAGGTTGTTTTGCTGCGCGCCGAGGATCCGGAGCGATTTTCCGTTGCCGCTGCGGCGCGATTCGGGGATTTCGATTCTGCGCGCGCCGCTTAAATACGCGCCGGTGATCGATTCCCTGCAGTCGATCAGGCCCGCAACGCCGCCCGCGTAAACGACTTCGCCGCCGTGGATCCCGGCGCCGGGGCCGATATCGAGCACGAAATCCGCCGAGCGGATCGTTTCTTCATCGTGTTCCACAACGATGACCGTATTGCCGAGGTCGCGCAGCTTCTTGAGCGTATCGATCAGCTTGCCGTTGTCGCGCTGATGAAGGCCGATGCTCGGCTCGTCGAGGATATAGAGGACGCCCGAGAGCGAGGAGCCGATCTGCGTCGCAAGCCGGATCCGCTGGCTTTCACCGCCGGAAAGCGTGCCGGCGGCGCGTGAAAGCGTCAGGTATTCGAGGCCGACGTTTTTAAGGAAGTTCAGGCGGCTGCGGATTTCCTTGAGAATATTCTCCGCGATGCGGTTCTGCCGCGCGGTAAGCCGCATCGTTTCAAGGAACGCGAGCGCGTTTGTAACGGACATTTCGCAGAATTCGTGGATGTTGAGCCCGCCGACGGTAACGGAAAGGCTCATCTTCGAAAGCCGTCTTCCGCCGCATTCGTCGCAGGGGATTTCTGCCATATACGAGCGGATTTCATCCTTGATCCAGTTGCTCGAGGTATCGCGGTAGCGGCGCTCGAGGCTGGTGATCACGCCCTCGAAGGCGGAAGAATAATGGCTGTGGCCGTAGCTCGTATCGCGCTCCATCTCGATCTTTTCGCCGCCGTTGCCGTAGAGGAGGATCTGGATGATCTGCGGCGGGAGCTGACCGACCGGCGTATCGAGCGAAAACCCGTAACGCTTCGAGAGGCCGTTGAAATACATCGCGGCAACGGTATTGCCTTCCATTGCCCAGCCGCTGCCCTTGACACCGCCCTGGCGGATCGAAAGGTCCGGGTTCGGCAGGATGCGGTCGGGGTCGATTTTGAGGAAAACGCCGAGGCCGGTGCATTTCGGGCAGGCGCCGAAGGGATTGTTGAAGGAGAACATCCTCGGGGTGAGCTCCTCGATCCCGATCCCGTGTTCGGGGCAGGCGTAATTCTGAGAGAAGAGCAGATCTTCCTTGTCGCTCCCGCGCGAAACGAGCAGGATCCCGTTTGCGAGCTTCGAGGCGGCTTCGATCGAATCGCTCAGGCGCGAGCGGATATCCGGATGCACGACGAGGCGGTCGACGACGATTTCGATATTGTGTTTTTTGTTCTTTTCGAGCTTGATTTTTTCGGAGAGATCGTAGAGGATCCCGTCGGCGCGGACGCGGACGTAACCGCTGCGCGCGGCGGCTTCGAGCTCCTTTGCGTGTTCTCCCTTGCGCCCGCGTACGATCGGCGCGAGGATCTGGATCCGCTCGCCCTGGGGCAGCTCGAGGATCTGGTCGCAGATCTGGTCGACCGTCTGCTGGAGGATCTCCCGCCCGCAGACCGGGCAGTGCGGAATTCCGATCCGCGCGTACAAAAGACGCAGGTAATCGTAGATTTCCGTAACGGTTCCGACCGTCGAGCGCGGATTCTGGGAGGTCGTCTTCTGGTCGATCGAGATCGCCGGCGAAAGGCCCTCGATCTCCTCGACGTCGGGCTTGTTCATCTGGCCGAGGAACATACGCGCGTAGGAAGAAAGCGATTCAACGTAGCGGCGCTGGCCTTCCGCGTAGATCGTATCGAACGCAAGCGAAGATTTCCCCGAGCCGGAAAGTCCGGTGAAGACAACGAACTTTTCTTTGGGAATATCGATGCTGATGTTTTTTAAGTTGTGTTCTTTGGCGCCTCTGATCTTTAAGTCCATTTATTTTTCACCCTGAAGCCTGCGGATCTCATCGCGCAGGAACGCCGCGTATTCGAATTCGAGCAGCTTCGAAGCCTCGCGCATCTCTTTGGTGAGGCGTTCGATCTCGCGCCGCTTCTGATCCGCGGTGAGCTTCTTCTTTTTCTTGGATTCGATTTCTTCGCGCGAGGAGATTTCGAGGATCCCGGAAACCTCCTTGCGGATCGTTTTCGGAACGATCCCGTGCTCGCGGTTGTACGTTTCCTGAATTTCCCGCCGGCGCAGCGTTTCGGCGATCGCGTTTTCCATCGAAGGCGTAACGGAGTCGGCGTAGAGGATTACTTTTCCCTCTGCGTTGCGCGCGGCGCGGCCGATCGTCTGGATCAGCGAGCGTTCGCTGCGCAGGAACCCTTCTTTGTCGGCGTCGAGGATCGCAACGAGCGAAACCTCCGGGATGTCGAGCCCTTCGCGCAGAAGGTTGATCCCGACGAGGACGTCGAATTCGCCGAGGCGCAGATCGCGGATGATCTCCATACGCTCGACGGTATCGATATCGTGGTGCATATATTTGACGCGGATGCCGAAGTTCTTGAGATAATCCGTCAGGTCTTCCGCCATCTTTTTCGTCAGCGTCGTTACGAGGACGCGTTCTTTCTTTTCGGCGCGCAGGTTGATTTCGGAGATCAGGTCTTCGATCTGGCCCTGCGTCGGCTTGACGATCACTTCGGGATCGAGCAGTCCGGTCGGGCGGATGATCTGCTCGGCGATCTGCGCGCTCTTTTCGCGCTCAAAATCGCCGGGGGTGGCGCTCGTAAATATAACCTGATGGACGCGTTCGTAGAATTCGTCGAACGTCAGCGGGCGGTTATCGAAGGCGCTCGGCAGGCGGAAGCCGTATTCCACGAGGCTTTCCTTTCTTGCGCGGTCGCCCGCGTACATCGAGCGAACCTGCGGGAGCGTTGCGTGGGATTCGTCGATGAACAGGAGAAAATCGTCGGGGAAATAGTCGAGCAGCGTAAACGGCGGACTGCCGGGCGCACGGCCCGAGAGGACGCGCGAATAGTTCTCGATCCCGCTGCAGAAACCGATCTCCCGCAGCATCTCGATATCGTGGAGCGTGCGCTGTTCGATGCGCTGCGCTTCGATCAGCCGGTCGTGCGCTTTGAAGAACGCGACGCGCTCGCGCATTTCCTGCTCGATCTCCCCGAGCGCTTTCGCCATCTTTTCCTGCGGAACGATGTAATGCGAAGCGGGATAGATCGCGGCGTGGCGCAGATCGGCGATCACTTCGCCGGTGGTCGTGTTGATCTCGCGGATGCGGTCGATCTCGTCGCCGAAAAATTCGATCCGCAGCGCCGAATCGGTTGAATACGAGGGAAACACCTCGACCACGTCGCCGCGCACGCGGAACTTGTTGCGCGTAAAGCCGATATCGTTGCGTTCGTACTGCAGCGAAACGAGCTTCAAAAGCAGATCGTCGCGCTTCTTTTCCATTCCCGGACGCAGCGAAATCACCATGTTGCGGTAATCGATCGGGTCGCCGAGCGTATAGATGCAGGAAACGGAAGCGACGATGATCACGTCGCGCCGCTCGGAGAGCGCCGAGGTGGCGCTGTGGCGCAGCTTGTCGATCTCGTCGTTGATCGAGGAATCCTTTTCGATATAGGTGTCCGTCTGGAAGATATAGGCTTCCGGCTGGTAATAATCGTAGTAAGAGACGAAGTATTCAACGGCGTTGTTCGGGAAAAAGGACTTGAATTCCGTGCAGAGCTGCGCCGCGAGCGTTTTGTTGTGCGCCAGAACGAGCGTCGGCCGGTTGACGTTCGCAATGATGTTGGCCATGGTAAAGGTTTTGCCCGAGCCGGTCACGCCGAGGAGCGTCTGCTCGCGCAGACCGCGGCGGACGCCGTCGGTCAGCGCGGCGATCGCCTGCGGCTGATCGCCGGTCGGTTTGTACTCGGAAACCAGTTCAAAATGATCCATCGGACGCCCTCCTTTCCCGGCGTTTTTGAAAAAGAACATTCGTTCGAATTTATTATAAGAAAAAACGAGCGCGCTGTCAACCGCTTTTCCGGGGGAAAACGATCCCCGGAAAAGTGCCGTCTGCCGGTTGAGCCGATCAGCGCTTCTTTGGTTTGGAATTGGCCGCGAACGTGCCGTGAATCGCGGTTTTCCGGGCTTTTTTCTGCTCTTCGAGGAAGTTCGCGACTTCGTAGATGGTCGCGTCGTTTGCCTGCGCCGTCTGCTTCCGGATTTTGTCGAGCCAGCCGGCGCGCCGCAGGGAAACGTATTCCCCGGCGGCAAAAATCAGATGATCCTCAAAATGGATATTCACGCCTTCGAGCGCCGCGTAGAGCTCGCGCGTCGCCGCGATATCCTGCGAGGAGGGCAGCGCGTTGCCGCTGGGATGGTTGTGGGCGATCAGCGCCGTGTCGGCGTCGTACTGCAGCGCCAGGCGGATGATCCTGCGAACGTAAACCGGAACCGTGCCGACCGAGCCTTCGCAGACCTTGTCGAGGAACAGAAGCGAGCCGTCGCTGCCGAGCAGCACCAGAACGATCTGCTCCTCCTGCGCGCCGATGAATTTCGTCTCCAGCAGCGAGACGATCTGATCCAGGCTGTAGATCCGGTTCTTTTTGATCGTTCTCGATTCGTTGTAGCGCCGGGAAAGCTGGGGAACGAGCTTGATCAGTGTCGCCGCGGCGGGGCCGACGCCCTCAACGGTGAGCAGCTGCTCGTAGGGAGCGTCGAAAACCTGCGCGAGCGAACCGAATTTTGCGAGAAGGCGATGGGCGATCGGATTGGTGTCGACCTGAGCCATGCTGTAAAAAAGGAGCAGCTCCAGAACGACGTGATCCTCCATCGAATCGAGCCCGTTTTTGAGAAATTGATTTTTCAACCGGCTGCGGTGGCCGGCGTGGAGTGATTTTTCGGGTTCTTTTGCCAAAACAACCGTCTCCTGTTCCGTTATTTCATGCTTATCTTTTATTATACGAAATATCTTGCGTCAAGTCAAAGAAAAATAGTTTTCAATCGCGCGCGGCGGTGGTATACTGAAAGCAAAGGGAGGTGATCCTTTGCAGACGATCGAGATCCGGAAAAACGACGCCGGCCAGCGGCTCGATAAATTCCTCCAGAAAACGTTCCCGAATCTTCCGGGCGCGATGATGTATAAGGCCATCCGGAAGAAGGATATCAAGCGCAACGGAAAGCGCTGCGAAAGCTCGGACCGCCTGTGCGAAGGCGATATCCTCACGCTTTACCTCAAAGACGAATTCTTCGAAAAGAACACGCAGGAGCGTTACGATTTTCTCAAGGCGCCGAACCGTCTTTCGATCCTCTACGAGGATGAAAACATCCTCCTGCTCGATAAAAAGCCGGGGCTTCTCTGCCATCCGGACGATCACTATTATTTCGACTCCCTGCTCGCCCGCCTGACGCGCTATCTTTACGAAAAGGGCGAGTACGACCCGAAAGACGAGCAGAGCTTTGCGCCGGCGCTCGCCAACCGGATCGACCGCAACACCGGGGGCATCGTGATTGCGGCGAAAAACGCCGAGGCGCTGCGGATCCTCAATCTGAAGATCAAAAACCGCGAGCTCCAGAAGCTCTATCTCTGCGTCGTATGCGGGCGTCTCGAAAAGAAGGAGGCGCTGCTCGAGGGATATCTCCAAAAAAACGAAGAGAAAAACCGCGTCTATATCTCCGACCGCCCGCGCGAAGGGGCGCTGACGATCCGAACAAAATACCGCGTTCTTGAAGAACGCGGCAGCGATTCGCTTTTGGAGGTGGATCTCCTGACCGGCCGGACGCACCAGATCCGCGCCCATCTCGCCCATATCGGCCACCCGATCGCGGGCGACGGGAAATACGGGAAAAACGCGCAGAACCGCGGCAGCGGCTATCCGTACCAGGCGCTGTATTCCTATAAGCTGACCTTCCGCTTTGAAACGGACGCCGGCGCGCTCGAATATCTCAACGGCCGGTCGTTTGAAGTATCGGACGTCTGGTTTTTACCGATTTTCCGTTCGCAGGGCCTTTCAACTTAGGCCCTGCTTTTTTGTCGGCTTTTATAAAATCAGAGAAGCCCGCGGCGGATCCAATCGTCGATCACCTGCGCAACGCCGTTTTCGTTGTTGCTGCCGGCGATCTGATCTGCGGCGGCCTTGACGCTCGGATGCGCGTTTTCCATTGCAACGCCGATCCCGGCGGCTTTCAGCAGATCAAGATCGTTGAGCCCGTCGCCGAAAGCGGCGGTTTCCCCGATCGGGATCGAAAGCGCCCGGCAGAGCGCCTGCAGGCCCTGCCCTTTCGTGGCGAGCGGAGCGTTGATTTCGATATTGCAGTAGAGCGAGGTCGAAACGTTGAGCGGCGCAAAGCGCACCGGCAGCGTACGCAGCAGCTCCTGACGCAGCGGCTCGTCGCCTTCGCGGCAGAGGATCTGGATCTTCTGGGCGCTGTCGTGCCTCTCGTGCATCAGAGCGCGGAAATCCTCCGTGATTTTCCGCGTTGATGTGATGACGCCGCGCACCGGATCCTGGCGAACGTATTCCCAAAGCAGATCGTAAAACCGGCGGTCGATCCAGCCGCAGTCGTACTGATAGCAATCGAACAGAACGGGAAGCGTCTCGAGATAATCGTAGATTTCCTCGCAGGTTTCATAGGGAATGTAGGCGCTGTAAAGCGTCTGCTGCAGCGTTTCGTCCCAGACCTTTCCGCCGTTGATATTGATCCCGTAGCGGAGAAACGGAAGCGCGCGGATCGCTGTGGGCATCCCGGAGAAAAACCGCCCCGTTGCGGGAACGATCAGAGCGCCGCGCGCGGCGGCTTCAAAAAGGGCGGTTCGGTTTCTTTCACTGAGTTCTTTCTGATCGGTCAGCAGCGTACCGTCGAGATCGAGGGCGATCAGCCTGATTTTCATCGCGCGGCTCCTTTCCTGATTCTGTAAAATCAGTATGCCATACGCCGGAGAAAAAGTCAAATGCCGCGCGCTGCCCGCGAAAACGAACTTTTTTTAGGCCTGCGCTTGATTTTCGGCGTCTGTGTGGTATAATGGAAACGCCGAGATTGCGATCCTTGATTCGGCAAACGAAATAAATTGATGCGATTCGTTCGCATATCGTTGAAAGGAGTTTTTTTATGCCACTGGTAACAACCACCGAAATGTTCAAAAAGGCCTACGAAGGCGGCTATGCGGTCGGCGCTTTCAATGTAAACAACATGGAAATCGTTCAGGGTATTACCGAAGCCTGCCAGGAGAC
>CACZON010000067.1 GCA_902782805.1 Oscillospiraceae bacterium | reverse complement strand
GCCGATCATCAGGACGTTGTGGCCGCCGGCCGCGGCGATCTCGAGGGCGCGCTTCGCGTCCTCCTGGCCTTTTACATCGGCAAAATCGAGCGTTTCCGGCGCGGGCTCCTCTTCGATCCGGCCGCGCTCCGCCGGGGTAAGCGGCATTTCGCCGGTCAGATGGCGGAAGAGCGAAACGATATCGGAAACGGGGTAGACGGTCAGGCCTTCCACGATCGCGGCCTCGGCGGCGTTGGCGGCGGGTACGTAGAGCTGCTCGAAGCCCTCCTCTTTCGCGCCGAGCGCCATCGGCAGAATGCCGCGGATCGGCCGGACTTCTCCCGAGAGCGAGAGCTCGCCGAGAAACGCGCTTCGGCGCAGGGGAGCGTCGCTGAGATTTCCGAAGGCGCAGAGCACGGCGATCAGGATCGGCAGATCGTAATCCGAACCGGTCTTTTTGGTATCGGCGGGGGCGAGGTTGACCGTGATATGGGAAACGGGGAAGGAGAATCCGGCGTTTTTGAAAGCGGCGCGGACGCGGTCGCGCGATTCTTTAACGGCGGCGTCCGGCAGACCGACGATCTCGAACAGCGGCATCCCGCGGGCGGTATCGGCCTCCACTTCGACGGGATAGGTTTCGAGCCCGTAGATTCCCATGCTGAAAATTTTCGAAAACATAGCGTTGCCTCGCTTTCAAATCGGACAATCTATGAATATTATAATACCCGGGAAACCTTTTTTCAACAATATGCCAGAAAAAGCGCCGAAATCACGAAAAAGGCCCCTCGAATTTGTTCAAAAAGTTCGTTGACAAAGGGGGCCGAATATAGTACATTACATAGTAGAAGCATGTACTTATCTAAAGGTTTGAGGCTTTCCATGGATTACGCAAACGCTTCCGATACGGAGCTTGCAAAAGCGTACTGCAGCGGCGACGCACAGGCGTTTTTGGAGCTTTCAGCGCGCTACCTGCGTTCGATCCGCTTCCGCTCGGAATCCTTCCGCGAAATCGAAGCGGAGGATCTCTATCAGGAGGGGCTGATCGCGCTGATGACCGCGGCGCGCGGCTATCGGGAGGAGAGCGGGGTCAGCTTCGGGACGTATGCCGATTCCTGCATCCTGCACCGCTTTATTTCCATCAGAAGAAAACTTACGACGAAGAAAACGATCCCGGCGCAGAGCCTTCTGCCGATCGATTCCGAAGAGGAGGGGCCGCCCGCCCGGGATTCTGTCAGCGATCCGGAAACATTCGTTATCGAACAGGAGAATTTACAACGGCTCAGAACCAAAATCGCTTCGATCCTCTCTCCGCTTGAGCGAAAGGTGTTTACCCTCTATCTCGGCGGATACCGGTACGAAGAGATCTGCGAAAAACTCTTGCTTCCGAGAAAATCGATCGACAACGCGCTTTCAAGAGTTCGCAGGAAACTACGCGCTTCCTTTCCCTAAGGGCAATCTGCCCGCCGGAAAATCCGGCGGGTAAAAAATAAAACAAAAGCCAAAAGCGAGGTAAATTCAATGTTCGAAGACAAAACTCTCAAATGCAAAGAATGCGGAAAAGAATTCATCTTCACCGCCGGTGAACAGCAGTTCTACCAGGAAAAAGGCTTTGTAAACGAGCCGCAGAGATGTAAGGAATGCCGCGACGCGCGCAAGAAAGCCAACAATCCGGAACGCGAAATGTTCACCGCGATCTGCGCTTCCTGCGGAAAAGAAGCCAGGGTTCCCTTCCGTCCGCGTGAGGACCGCCCGGTTTACTGCAGCGAATGCTACGCGAAAATGAAAGAGCAGGCCTGAGAGAAAACCGCTCAGCAGATGCCATGCCTCGGCAGGGCATCTGCTTTTTTATGGGAAAAACTTGTATTTTCCCGAATCTTATGGTAAAATAGAACGGTTAAAGTACGCAAAGTTTTAGCAAACGGAGGATTTCGTATGTCTGGACATTCCAAATGGAACAATATCAAGAGAAAAAAGGAAAAAACAGACGGCGCGAAGGCGAAGATCTTTACCAAGATCGGGCGTGAGCTCGCCGTAGCGGTCAAAGAGGGCGGCTCGGCCGACCCCAACGCGAACTCGAAGCTCAAGGACTGCATTGCCAAGGCGAAGGCCGCCAACGTTCCCAACGAGAACATCGAGCGCATCATCAAGAAGGCTGCCGGCGAAGGCAACGCCGATAAATACGAGAGCATCACCTACGAGGGCTACGGCCCCTCGGGCGTTGCGGTCATCGTGGAAACCCTTACCGATTCGCGCAACCGCACCGCGGGCGACGTTCGCCATTCGTTCGACAAATACGGCGGAAACCTCGGAACCTCCGGCTGCGTTTCCTATCTCTTCGAGAAAAAGGGCGTGATCGTTGTCAACAACGAAGACGGCGATCTCGAGGAGGATACCGTGATGGAGCAGGCGCTCGACGCCGGCGCTTCCGATTTCATCGCCGAGGAGGAGGCGTTCGAGATCTATACCGATCCGGACGATTTCTCGGCCGTTCTCGAGGAAATGGAAAAATACGGCTATGAGTTCCTTTCCGCGGAGGTCGAGCAGGTCCCCAGCACCTACGTCAGCATTGCCGACGAGGATACCCAGCTCAAGATGCAGAAGCTCCTTGATTCCCTCGAGGACAACGACGACGTCCAGAACGTCTGGCATAACTGGGAAGACGCCGAATAATCCGGCGCGAAATCAGGCCTCCGGTTTTTTCCGGGAGCCGGAATTGATGTGATGATATGATCGATATTGACAATCTGTGCATGAACTGCATGGGCAAGCTCGGCGACGATCACGTTTGTCCGCGCTGCGGCTACAACGACGAAACCGATTTTCAGGCGCCCGACGCGCTGATGTACCGCGCGATCCTGCAGGAACGCTATCTCGTCGGCCGCGCGATGATCGTTTCCGGCGAGGGGATCACCTATATCGGATTCGACCTCGAGCTGCAGAGCCCGATCGAGCTGCGCGAATTCTTCCCGTACCATACCGCGGCGCGGGTCGGCACGCAGCGCGTTGCCGCGCGCGCGGATAAGGAGGAGCTCTTCGAGGAAAAGCTCCGCGAATTCCTCGACCACGCAAAGAAGCTCGCCCATATGCGCGAGATTACGGCGATTTCGCAGATCTACGATATCTTTGAAGAAAACGGAACGGCCTATACCGTTTCCGAATGGCACGAGAGCATTTCGCTGCGCTATTTTGTGGAGCGCAGCGGGGGAAACCTCCATTGGAACGCGGCGCGGCAGCTGTTCATGCCCGTTCTTTCCGCGCTCGGCAGCGTCCATGAAAACGACTGCGGCCATTACGGCCTTTCGCCCTCGAGCCTGAGGATCCTGCCGGACGGAAAAATGAAGATCACCGGCTTTGAGATCGAATCCACCCGCCGCAGCGACAGCGGCCTGACGGCGGATCTGATCGCGGGCTGCGCGGCCGCCGAACAGTACGAGGACGACGCGCCGCTCGACGAAGCGACGGACGTTTACGGCTTTGCCGCAACCTTGTTTTTCGCGCTGACCGGCGCGCTGCCCCAGGATGCGCAGAAGCGCATGCACGATTCGCGCCTGATGATCCCGACGGCGATCCTCAAGAACATCCCGCCGCACGTCATCACCGCGCTTGCCAACGCGCTGCAGGTCGAACCCGAAAAGCGCACGAAAACCTTTGAACGCCTGCGCGCGGAGCTTTCCGCGGCGCCTACGGTCATGGCTTCGATCGAGGAAACGGCTTCGATCCGCCGGATCGTTTCGCAGCAGCCCCAGCAGGAGCGGCGCATCAAAAGCCCCAGAAAGCGCGCGCCCGCCTTCCTGTGGTTCATTCTGCCGTTCCTTCTGACCCTGATCGTGCTCGGCAGCGGCATCTGGCTCTGGTATACCAAAACGATCCCGGTCGAGGAAGACGAAAGCTCCCTGATCTCCGAACCGGTCTCGAGCACCGCGCCCGAGCAGAGCTCCGAGCCGGAAAGCAGCAGCCTGCCGCCCAACGCGGTTCCGATCCCGAACCTCGTCGGCAGGAATTACGACGAGCTGGTCGCCGAGGGCAATTCCGATTTCAGGATCATGCTCGGCGAACGCAAATTCAGCGATGAGTACGAGGAGGGGCTGATCCTTTCGCAGACACCCTCTTATGAAAGCGGAAAGTACGGCGAAAAGGGCGACATCATCGTTGTCAACGTCAGCAAGGGCGAATCGCTGATCGAGCTGCCTTCGATCTACGGCTATACGCTCGCCGGCGCTTCCCAGACGCTGAGCGACCTCGGCTTTACGCCGACGAAGGTCGACGTCTACAGCGATTATATCGACCGTGGGCTGGTTGTCGGCTACAAGGACTACTATACCGGCGATAAGGTCTCCTACGGCTCGCAGATCATCATCGAGGTCAGCATGGGCCCGAAGATCGAGGACTGACCGCTTCCAAACAGCAAAAAGCACTTCCGGACCGCCGGGAGTGCTTCTTTTTTTGCAAACGCCGTTTTTCGTGCACTGCGCGCCGCGGCGGCGGGAAGAAAAATTTCCGCTTGCTCTTGATGTTTTTATTGCGAAAATGTAAAATAATAACAGAACGATCAGAAAGGTTGGTTGATATGGATAAAAGGACGAGAATGCTCAACGCGATGAACAAGCTGCCGGTCGATCATGTCCCGGTCGGAATGTGGTTCCACTTCTCCGGCGAGGAGGAAAAAGGTCAGGCCTGCATCGACGCCCACCTGAGATACTACCGCGCGACGGATCTCGATTTTGTCAAGATCATGTGCGACGGCTATTTCCCGTATCCGTTCAATTACGAAATCAAAGAAGCTTCCGACTGGAATAAAGTCACCCCGCTCGGAAAGGATCACCCCTATATCAGGGAGCAGGTCGAGCGTGCGAAAGCGATCGTTAACGCGATCGGCAAAGAGCGCTGCGTTTTCTACAACGTTTTCGCGCCGTTTTCGTCGATCCGCTTTTCCTATCCGGACGAGCTCGTGATGCAGCATCTCCGGGAGGATAAGCTCGCGGTGATGCACGCGCTCGACGTTGTGGCTGCGGATCACGCGCTGCTTTCCGAACTGCTGATCCGCGAAGCCGGCTGCGACGGCGTCTATTTCTGCGTACAGGGCGGCGAATTCGACCGCTTTACGCCGGAAGAATACTGGGAGATGATCACCCCGAGCGAGCTCTACGTACTGGAGCACGCGAACCGCTTCTCCGACAACAACATTCTCCATTGCTGCGGCTGGGCCGGCGCAACGAACCAGCTGGAGCTCTGGCAGGATTATCCCGCGAAGGTGGTCAACTGGGCGGTGCACGTTGAGAATTTCTCCCTGGAAGACGGAAGATACTTCTTCGGCGACCGCGCGTCACTCGGCGGCCTTGAGACGCATTGGGAGGACGATCACACCCACAAGGGAATGATCTACGACGCGACGAAGGAAGCGCTGCAGGACTACGTTCGGGAGATCATTATCAACCACGGAAAGCTCGGCTTCATCCTCGGCGGCGACTGCACGATCGACGCGACGATCGACCTCGAACGCGTCCGCTGGGTCGTCGAAGCGGCCAGAAGCATCTGATTTGCCCCAAAAAAGCGCCGGCTGCTTTTTAGCCGGCGCTTCGTTCCGAAAAGAAACAGCCGCCGATTTTTCGGCGGCTGTTTTGCGTGTGTTTCGTTATTTTTCGAACGTTTCCGATTTTTTTAAGAGGCGGATATCGTTTTTACCCGTAAAGAGCAGCGGCGTATATGCGCCGAAAACGCGCGAGACGAAGCGCTCGCCGTAGCGGCGCCGCAGTTCGTCGATAGACAGGTTCGTCGTGATGATCGTCGGCAGCTTCCGCAGCAGGCGCGCGTCGGCGATCTCGCCGATGCAGGAGGTGAGATAGGCGCTCGTCACCTCGGTCCCGAGATCGTCGAGAATCAGAAGATCGCAGGTCTGCAGCGAGGTCAGGAGATCCTCCTCGCCGTCGGTGCCGAAGCGTTCGCGCTCGATGGTCCGCGCAAAGGAGGAGACGGTCCCGTAAAGGACGCCGTAGTTCTTTTCGATCACCTTGCCCGCGATCGCGAGCGAAAGATGCGTTTTCCCGAGGCCCGTGGAGCCGACCATCAGAAGGCTCGGGGAGGAAAGGCTGAACGAAGCGGCGTACGTTTCGCAGTACGAAAGAATTTTCTTCATGTTCGCGCGGTCTTCGCCGGAATAGTATTTCAGGGAGAAATCGCGGAAGCTCGAAACGTCGAGCGGGGAGGCGGCGTTGAGGCGGCGCAGCGATTCCCGGCGCAGAAGCTCGCGCAGGCAGTCGCAGGCTTTTCCGTCTACAAAGCCGGTGTCGCTGCATAGCTTGCAGGTATATTTGACTTCGAGCGCGTCGAGCGGCAGGCCGTTTTCGCGGAGCAGCTGCGCGCGCTCCTTCTGGAGCGACAGGCTGCGGTCGCGCAGCTTTTCGAGCGCGGCTTTGGTATTGCCGCTTTGCAGAACGGCGCGGGCGGTTCCGGCGGCAAGCGTCGAGAGCTCGTTTTCGATCTTCCGCGCGCGCGGGCAGCGGGCGTAGAAATCCTCGCGGCGTAACGCGGCGGCGTTGAGCGCGGCGTTGCGGCGTTCGGAGAGCGTCTGCATCGCGGTATCAAAGATTTCTCTACTGTATCCCATTTGATTGACCCCGCTTTCAGAACTGATTGAAGAATTTTTCGAGATCGCTCGTCTCAAAGGACTTGCGGCTTCCGTTTCCGGCTTTTTCCGGCGCGGCTTTCAGGTCCGCCGGCGATTTGACGCCGTTCTGGCGGAAGCTTTCCAGGACTTTTCCGATGTATTTGAAGTTCATTTTTCCGGTCGCATTGACGCAGCGGTCGTAGGCTTCGAGGATCAGCGCGTCGCTCATTTTCCATTCGTTGATCCAGGTATCGCAGAAGGCTTCCTCCGCTTTCGAGGGGTTGCGCCGCACGATCCCGAGAAGGTTCGAAACGCGGCTCCAGGCTTTTTCGCTTTCGTCGAGCCGCCGGAGCTTTGCGTCCGCCTGCTCGAGGGTGAAGATCTCCTCCTCCGCCCAGTTTCGGGCGACGGATTCGATATAGGCCGTGCTCGTTTTGCCGCGCATCTTCGCGTACTGAAGGATCATCAGGATCACGTCGGCCGGAAGACCGAGATCGTCGTAGGCGGCGATCAGCGCGCCGGACAGGCCGGGAGAAAGCGCTTTCCCGAGGGTGATCTGCGCTTCCTGCATCAGGAAAGAGAGCTCCTGCGATTCTTCCACGCGCTTCGCGACGAAGGCGGAATCCGGCCGCGGAGTGCGGCGCGGCGCCGGGGCGGGCTCTTTGGAGATTTCAGGCTGCGGCTTGGAAAGCTCGGAGATCGGCAGATCGAGCTCAAAGGCGGCGAGCTCCTTCGGCGCGGTTTCGCCGGCGGCTTTCAGGTATCCCTTGAGCTGCCAGTAGGCGAGCGCGTCCGCGATATCGGCCGCGGAAACGCCGAGCGCGGCGGCAAGATCGGCGGCGGTACGGTTTTCGCAGCCGTTTTTCAGAAGCCAGAGCAGTACCTTGAGCTGCAGCGCTCCGGCAAGGCGCAGTTCTTCGTCGACAAGGCGCGCCGGCACCGCAAAGGTACCGTCCCATTTTTCATAGTTGAGCCGCAGATCCAAGGTTTCACCTTCTTTCGAAAGAAAGGAATTTGATCAAGAATTATGTAAACGAATAAAACGGTAAGCTCGTAAAAGTATGCGGGCAAAAAGTCAATACGCCGCAGTCGCGGCAAAAAACCGCGGGGAAGGAGAAAGCTCCCTCAATTTCTGCGAGCGATCAGTCAATACGCCGAAGGCGCGATGAAATCACAGCCGCGGGGGATGATGAAGCGAACGGCGCCGGGGAGGATTTTGATCGAAGCTTTCTCGAGCGAGTACACCTCGCCGTCGGAGCAGAGATGCAGCCGCGGAGAGGAAAGCTCGATCTCGCGGCAGCGGATGTGCTCCACGCAATCCTGCGCGCGCTTTTTGTTGACGTATTTTCCGGATTTATAACAGGGCAGAAGCGTCATGAACTTTGCCCGGCTGATTTTATGGAT
>CACZON010000066.1 GCA_902782805.1 Oscillospiraceae bacterium | reverse complement strand
GGAAATCAAAAAGGTTGAAAACGGTTACTGCATCGAATGCCACGTATCCGGCGGCGAATCCGATCTGATGAGCTTTTCGCTCTACGTCCCCGATTTTGCGCAGGCAAAGCTCGTACAGCGAAAATTTCTGCTCAATCCGGCCGCCTTTTACCGCATGATCCTCGCGCTTTCGACCGGCGATCTCGAGCTTGCCGAAAATATCCTCAACAAGACCGAATAATTCGAACCCGCCCGCGGTGATTTGACTTGCGGTCAGGCGAGAATGATCGGCTTTTCCCCTCGACGGCGGACGCACGATTGAGGTTCGGCGGGAGGAAATCGCAATCCAATGAAGAAACACCCAAAAGCTCTCTGTGATCTTACAGAGAGCTTTTTTCCGGGTCTGCGTGATCTTCCGCCGGAGATTCCTTCGCAGAGACAAGACAATGCCGCTTTGCGCGGCCGTCTGAACCGCCGGCCTTCTGCGCACTTCCTTGTTCCCCTTCCCCGATTTCTTCGACTTTTCGAGGGCCCCATTTTCGTTTCCCGAGGGCAGAACGCAGGCGCAGGGCACGGCAGTTACTGCCGGGCAATTGAGCTTGCTCCTATCTGCGGAGAACCCTGCGTTGAAAAAACTTGCATTTTGAGAAAAAGCGTGTTATACTTTCCGATGAATTCGGTAAGCTTCTCTTTGGAGGTGATTTTATGCTGCTGACGGTCGATATCGGAAACTCCCATATCACGCTCGGCGTATTCGACGGCGAAGAACTCTGTTTTACCGCAAGAATGGCGACGGATACCAAACGCACGCAGGATCTCTACGCGGTCGATATCAACGGAATCATGGAGCTCTATCACGCTCAGAAGGAGAAGATCGACGGATCGATCATCTGCTCCGTCGTGCCTGAAATCACCGCTTCCATTGCGAGAGCGATCCGCAAAGTGATCGGCATCGATTCGATGATCCTCGGCCCGGGAATCAAAACCGGCGTCAACATCAAGATCGATAACCCCGCCCAGCTCGGCGCAGACCTCGTAGCGGGCGCGGCCGGCGCGCTGCGGCTTTATTCAACGCCCTGCATCATCTTCGATCTCGGAACGGCAACGACGATCTTCGCGATCGACCGGAACGGGGACTTTTTGGGAGGCTCGATCTGCGCCGGCGTCGGGATCACGCTCGACGCGCTTGCGACGAAGACTTCCCTTCTGCCCCACGTCAATATCGAAAAGCCGAAGAGCCCGATCGGAACGAATACCGTCGCCTCGATGCAGTCCGGCCTCGTTTACGGGACGGCCGCAATGATGGACGGGATGGCCGAACGATTCGAAGAACAGCTCGGCGAAAAAGCGCTGCTGATTGCGACGGGCGGCCTTGCGGCAACCGTTCTCCCCGCCTGCCGGCGCGAGTTTATTTATAACGACAATCTGCTTTTGGAGGGCATGCGCTTTATCTGGGAGAAAAATCAATAAGATATCAATGCAAAATTGATATAAATTTGCGCTTCATCCCGAAAAGGAGAAGCAGCAGGAGGTTTTTATCATGAGCACGAATTATACACACGATCGCATTATGAAGATCACCGGAACAGCGATCCTGACCGCGGTGGTCGTCGTACTGCAGCTTCTGGGCAGCTTCATCAAGTTCTCGACGTTCTCGATCTCGCTGGTCCTCGTTCCGATCGTCATCGGTGCGGCGCTCTACGGAACGCTCATCGGCGGCTGGCTGGGCTTCGTTTTCGGCCTGACGGTCCTTCTTTCCGGCGACGCTGCGGCGTTTCTCGCCGTTGACGTATTCGGAACGATCGTCGTCGTTCTTTTAAAGGGTACGCTCGCAGGAATTTGCGCGGGACTCGTCTATTCCCTTTTGAAGAGCAAGAACCAGTATCTCGCCGTGATCGTCGCCGCGATCGTCTGCCCGGTCGTCAACACCGGAATATTCCTGCTGGGCTGCAAGATCTTCTTTATGGATACGATCAACGCCTGGGCGGCTTCCTTCGGATTTGAAAACGCGGGAAGATACATGATCGTCGGTCTGGTCGGCCTCAATTTCGTTTTCGAAATGCTGGTCAACATCATTTTGAGCCCGGTGATCCTCAGGATCCTCACGATCGTCAAGAAAGAAAAATAAGAAACCGGAAATCAAAAAAATCCGTACGGCTGTATCGGCCGTACGGATTTTTTGTACTTTTTTTAAACGCGTTTCCAGGTGCTCTTCGAAAACAGGACGAGGATCGGGAAAATCTCAAGCCTGCCGAGCAGCATATCGAAAATCAGAACGATTTTCGAAAGAACGCTGAAAGCGGCGTAGTTCGAAGTCGGCCCGACTGCATCGAGACCGGGGCCGATATTGTTGAAGCAGGAGATCGCCGCCGACAGATTCGTTTCTACGGAGAATCCGTCGAGCGAAAGGATCAGGAAGCTGAAAACGACGAGCAGCGCGTACGCGATCAGATAGGCGTGAAGCCCGGAGATCGTCTTTTCGTCCGTCGCCTGGCGGTTGAAGCGGACGATCTGAACCTTTTGGGGATAGAGCGTTTTGCGGATCCCGGTTTTCAGCGTTTTGAAGAGCAGCATCGCGCGCGCTACCTTCATTCCGCCGCCGGTACTGCCGGCGCTCGCGCCGACGAGCATCAGAAGCAGCAGGATCGTTTTGGAAAACGTCGGCCAGACGTTGAAATCCGAAGTTCCGTAGCCGGTCGAGGAAACGATGCTCGCGACCTGGAACACGGAATGATGGAACGCTTCGTAAAGCGAACCGAACAGGCTGCGGATGTTGATCGTGATCAGGACCGTTGAAACGGTGATGATCCCGAAGTAAACGCGGAGTTCCTCGTTCTTGATCGCACGGCCGAACTGGCGCAGGATCACGAGATAATAGATCGAGAAATTGACGCCGAACAGGATCATAAAGACCGTACAGACGCTCTGGATATAGGGGCTGAAGCTCGCGATGCTGTCGTTGCGGACGCCGAACCCGCCCGTTCCGGCCGTACCGAACGCCGTACAGGAGGCGTCGAAAAGCGACATTCCGCCGAACATCAGGAAAACGATATCGAGAACGGTCAGGGCGAGATAGAGGAAATAGAGGATCTTTGCGGTATCGCGCATGCGCGGAACGATCTTGTCCACCGTCGGGCCGGGGCTCTCCGCACGGAGGATATGGAGCGTAAAGCCGCCGTTTTTGCCGCCGACCGGAACGATCGCCAGCAGGAAGACGAGGACGCCCATGCCGCCCAGCCAATGGCTGAAGCTGCGCCAGAAGAGGATCCCGCGCGAGAGGCTTTCCACCTCCGGCAGGATCGAGGCGCCGGTTGTTGTAAATCCGGAAACCATCTCGAACAGCGCGTCGATATAACGCGGGATCTG
>CACZON010000065.1 GCA_902782805.1 Oscillospiraceae bacterium | reverse complement strand
GTTGAGATCGCAGATATCAAAAACTTCCATAAGACGTCCTTCTTTATGCTTTTTTTCTATCATATCACGAAACGGACGTTTTGTGAATTTCTTTCTTAAAAAAGTAAAGCGGAGGTTTCTTTGATGCGTGTTTTATGCAGTTGAAGCAAAAAAATAAAAGCGCCCGAGAGGATCCCTTCGGGCGCTGGCATCTGTAATTTAACGGTTCCGTTCAAAACTGCGCATCGCGCGCATGGAATTGAGGATCGCGAGGACCGTAACGCCGACGTCGCCGAAGACGGCTTCCCAGAGCGTTGCCATCCCGAGCGCGCCGAGGAAGATGACGAGAAATTTGACCGCGAGGGCAAAGACGATATTCTCGCGAACGATCCGCATCGTCTTTTTGGCGATCCGGATCACTTCGGCGATCTTCGAAAGCTCGTCGTCCATCAGGACGATATCGGCCGCCTCGATCGCGGCGTCCGAACCGAGCGATCCCATTGCGAAGCCGAGATCGGCGCGCATCAGAACCGGCGCGTCGTTGATCCCGTCGCCGACAAAAGCGAGCTTTTCACCCGGATTTTGAGAGAGAAGCATCTCCTCAACCCGGCTGACCTTATCGGCGGGGAGCAGATCGGAATAGACCGTATCGATCGAAAGCGCTTCGGCGGCGGCTTCGGCGGCTTCTTTGCGGTCGCCGGACAGGAGAACCGTACGCGAAACGCCGGATTCCCGAATCTCCTCGAGCGCTTTTTTCGCGCCCTCTTTGAGCGTATCGGCAATGAGGATGCAGCCGATGTAGATCCCGTCGAAGGCGAGATACGTTGCCGTTCCCGGATCGTCCGCCGCGGCGGCTTCGATTCCGTTTTCCGAAAGAAGCTTCCGGCTTCCGATCAGAAGCACGCGGTCGTCGAAAACCGCGCGGACGCCGCGTCCGGCAATTTCCGTGATTTCGCGCAGACGGAGCGGATCGATCGCTTTTCCGTAAGCTTCGAGGATCGATTTTGCGATCGGATGGGTGGAGAGGCTCTCTGCGTGCGCGGCGGCTTCGAGCAGGAAATCTTCGGAATATCCTTCCTGTGCGGTGATTTTTTGAACGCGGAATTCTCCTTTTGTCAGTGTGCCGGTTTTATCGAATACGATTGTTTTGACGGCCGAAGCGGCTTCCAGGTCGTTGCCGCCCTTGATCAGGACGCCGATCTTCGAGGCGGCGCCGATTCCGCCGAAAAATCCGAGCGGAACGGAGATCACCAGCGCGCAGGGGCAGGAGACGATCAGAAAGACGCAGCCGCGATGGATCCAGGCGGGGAAATTGCCGAGGAAAAGCGGCGGGATCACGGCGAGCAGCAGCGCCGAAAGAACGACGATCGGCGTATACCAGCGCGCGAAGCGGGTGATGAAGCTTTCGACCTTCGCCTTCTTCGACGCGGAATTTTCAACGAGATCGAGGATTTTCGCTACGGTACTTTCCTCGTAGCGCTTTTCGGTGCGGATCCTAAGGATCCCGCTGCCGTTTAAGCAGCCGCTGATGACCTTTTCTCCCGGAGAGACCCGGCGCGGTACGGATTCGCCGGTCAGCGAGCTCGTATCGAGGAACGATTCCCCTTCGAGCACGACGCCGTCGATCGGGATCTTTTCGCCGGCGCGCACGAGGATGACGCTGCCGATCGGGACTTCTTCGGGATCGACCGCTTCGATCCCTTCTTCGGTTTCAAGATTGGCGTATTCCGGCGCGATGCTCATCATCCGGGCGATCGAATCGCGCGATTTCCCGACCGCGTAGCCTTGGAAGAGTTCGCCGATCGAATAGAAGAGCATCACGGCGCAGGCTTCCGGATATTCGCCGATCGCAAAAGCGGCGGCGGTCGCAACCGTCATCAGGAAGTTTTCGTCAAGCGCGTTCGCGTGCAGAATGTTCCGAAACGCCTTGAAAAGGATCTCCCAGCCGACGATCAGATAGGGGACGAGATACAAAAGCAGCTTTTCCCACGGCGGCAGAGGATCGAGAACGCCGGTTTTATCGAGGATCAGAAGCGGGAAGAATCCCGCGCAGGCGGCCGCGATCATCCAGAGATCGCGCCGCTGCTTTTTGGAAAGATATTTCATAAAGACACCTCAAAAAACGCAAGCGCGCTTCTGCGCGGCCCGTTTTTTATGCGTATACGGCGAAATCGGGTTCGACCTTTTTCGCTTTCTCGATCGCGCGGCGAAGGATCTCTTCAAAGTGTTCGTCCGAAGCGGCGAGAGTAAACTTCTGGGTGAGAAAATTGACGCTGACCTCTTCAACGCCTTCGAGCTTTGAAATCACGGTTTCGATCTTGGCGGCGCAGGCGGCGCAATCGACTTCACATTTGAATTTTTTCTTCATTTCCGATCCTTCCTTTCGATGCAATCACAATACTTATTGATAATCATTGAGCAATTATTCAACTATCGGGCTTTTTTGAACCGGCAGAAGCCCGAAACGGGAACTGCCGGCCGTTCTTATTCGAAGAGGTGCTCAAAGCCCATATCGAGGATGAGCTTTACGTGGTCGTCCGCAAGAGAATAGTAGACAACCTGGCCTTCGCGGCGTGATTTTACGAGATTCGCGAGCCGCAGGGTCTTTATTTGGTGGGATACAGCGGATTTCGTAACGCCGAGCAGCGCGGCGAGATCGCAGCCGCAAAGCTCGTTCTGCTCAAGCGCGTGGAGCATCTTGACGCGTGTCAGATCGCCGAAAATCTTGAAAAGCTCGGAAAGACGGCGGTAATCCTCGTCTTCGGACAGCTTTTGAACGACGCTTTTCAGAACGTCTTCGTGGATCACTTCGCAATCACAGAAATCAAATTCGCGTTCTGTTGCCATGGGAACCTCCTAATTTGATAGTTGAGCAATCGCTCAACTATAAGATAACTTGCCGCAGCAGATTTGTCAAGCGTTTTGAGGAAAAATCTTTCCGATTTTTCATCGAATTTCTTGATTCCCGATTTTCGGCGGTGTATAATGAAAACTGCAATCAATTTCCGATAAGGAGGTTTCATTTTATGTTAAGAATCGCTAAAACCGAAAGCGGCTGGGTTCGCGGCATTCAGGGTTCGGACGTCCGCTCGACCGTCTTCAAGGGAATCCCCTTCGCGGCGGATCCGGTCGGTGAGAACCGCTGGCGCGCTCCGCAGCCGGTTACACCCTGGGAAGGGGTCCGCGACTGCCTTGAATTTGCCCCGATCACCTGCCAGCGCGTACCGGGAAGAGATCCGAACGCGTTCTATTCGAAAGAATGGCATTGCGATCCCGAGGTTCCGATGGACGAAGCGGGAAGCCTCTGCCTGAACATCTGGACGCCCGCAAAGAGCGCCGACGAGCGCCTGCCGGTTATGGTCTGGATCTTCGGCGGCGGTCTTCAGGAAGGCTACTGCCACGAGATGGAGTTTGATGGCGAGAGCATCAACCGCCGCGGCGTCATCCTCGTTTCCATCGCTTACCGTCTCAACGTTTTCGGATTCCTTGCGCATCCCGATCTTCTTGCGGAAGCACCCGAAGCGCCGACCAATTTCGGTCTGCTCGACCAGGCGGCAGCGCTCGCGTGGGTTCAGCGCAATATCGCGAACTTCGGCGGAGACCCGGACAACGTCCTGATTTTCGGCCAGTCCGCCGGCGGCGGCAGCACGATGTATCACTGCACCTCCCCGAAGAGCAAAGGCCTCTTCAAAAAAGCGATCGCGCAGTCCTGCGGCGGCATCGTTACCGAGTTCCCGAAGACCTTCATGCCCGTTGCGGATCCGATGGACGTTGCGCTTGAAAAGGGCGTCAAATTCGTAAAGGAATACCTCGGCTGCGATACGATCGCAGAAGCCAGAAAGCTCCCCTGGAAATTCGTGATGGAAAAATATACCGAGTTCGGCCAGAACATTACCGCGACGATCGACGGCAAATTCGTAGTGGATCAGTGGTACAAGCTCGTCAAACAGGGCGTTATGAACGCGGAATACTTCATGACCGGCAATACGAACAACGAATTCTTCATGCAGGCGAAGGACGATCCGGAGAAGTGGCTGCGCGACAACTTCGGCGAGCACGCCGAAGAATACCGCGCCGCGGTCGACGGCGACCTTGTCCATTCGAAGATCGTCGGCTTCGATCTCACCGAAAAGCTGATGTGTGAAGTCCTCGCCAGGAAAGGCATCCGGCATATTATTACGTTTTCGGTCCTACGATCCCGGGCGACAACGCCGGCGCGTTCCATTCGTCCGAGCTCTGGTTCACCTTCGAGACGCTGATGAAGTGCTGGAGACCGTTCGACGGCCATCATTACGATCTTGCCCGCAAGATGTGCAATTACTGGACGAACTTCGCGAAGACCGGCAACCCGAACGGCCTCGATCAGGACGGCACCCCGATGCCCGAATGGAAGACCTATTCACGCGAAGAGCCGAACCAGATGCTCTTCTACGACGAGGTCACCCCCTGCAATAAGCTTACAAAACAGGCGGAATGCCTCGTAGCCCTCAACCGTCATCTGATCGAAGACTGATCAACGCGCTTCGTTTGGATGCGGTAAATCGACCAAAAAAGCCCTCTGAACAAAATCAGAGGGCTTTTTCGTTGAGAGAATCAGCTTTCGTTTTTGAATCCGAAAACGTCTTTCAGGGCCGAGGACATTTTTTCGAACTGCTGAGCCGTTTCGTTTTTCCAGGCGGAGAAATAGGATTTCTGCAGAACGGAAAATACGGAAAGCGCGGCTTTTCGCTCCTCCTCGGGGATATCCTTATAAGACGAAAGGAGCTCCGGCAGATTTTTGTACCAGCTTTTCGAAAGCGTCCCGGAGGAATCGGCACTCGTTGCGGCGATCAGCTCGTAGAGACTGTCGAAAAAGCTCCTGCGTTTTTCGGGCGGGCATTGCTGCAGAAGATCCGAAAGCGCGGTATGGATCGTATCGCTGGAGGATTCGAACGCCTCCGCGCCGACCAGATCGCCGCCGAGCACCTCCCAGGAATAGAGACTGTGCTGGCCGATCCCTTTCTCGTCGCTTTGAACGATGCGGACCGTTTCACGGTGCGTCATCATGCGCCCGATGATCGAATCCGCGGGGAGATAGCTCTGCATCTTCGGAAGGATGCAGTCGGCCGGGGGGAGCGCGGTCAGGGATTCGTCGAAGCCGGGGCCGTCGAAGCTTTCGGCGCGGATCAGCCGCGCCTGCTCATAGTCGGAAAGATGATACGCGGCATAGAGCGCCGCGCTGCCGCCTTTGGAATGGCCGCCGAGGCGCAGATTCGCCTCCGGATACTTTGCGAGCATCTCCTGCGCGTATTTTACCGCGTCTTCCTGAGACGGAACGCAGGGGAGATAGGCCATATCGAAATCCTCCCGCAGCCCCACGAGGGTATTGTCCGTTCCGATCAGGGAGAGATAGATCTCATCCTGCGGAAGATGGATCGCGATACCGGCGAACTGCTCTGCGGGCGCTGCCGCGCGCCGGATACGGTAATCGCTCAGGATCAGATCGGAAAAGCGCGGGCTGTTTCGCAGAGCCAGGACCAGCGCCGGATCGCCTTCGTTGAAGAAAGCATCGTCCGGCAGCGCGGAGAGCTTCTCCATCGCGTCGCCGAGCTTTTCGCGCGCACAAAGAGCGATCAGATCGAAGCGCAGATAGGAGATCCGCGCGAGGATCATCGAATCGACCGGGCAGAAAGGGACGCTCCGGCAGATCGGCAGATCGCCGCGCCAGCGCAGATAATCGAACAGATTGCTCATAATCAACGTTCCTTTCAAAACGGTTTTGCGAAAGAAAGGGATTTTGCGCGGTGCCCCGGGCTATTTCTTGAAACTGTCCAGGAGCTTATAAAGCAGACGGTGAAGCTCCGCCGCCTCCGCCTGATCGAGGGAGATGCAGGCTGCGATCTTCCCGGGTACGCCGGCGGCTTTTTCGCGCAGCGCTTCGCCTTGAGGCGTGATTCGTACGAGGACGACCCGTTCGTCCGATTCGCTGCGCCGGCGGGAAACGAAGCCCTTCGCCTCGAGGCCCTTGAGGACCGGCGTGAGCGTTCCCGAATCGAGATAGAGCTTTTCGCCGAGCGTCTTTACGCTGCATTCCCGCTTTTCCCAGAGGATGATCAGGACGATGTACTGCGTATACGTCAGGCCGATCGCATCGAGATACGGCCGGTAGCTTTTCATCACTTCACGCGCCGCGGCGTAAAGGCGAAAACAAGTCTGGTTTTCAAGCCGGAGTCCTTCGTTCTGCTCGTTCATCACGCGATCCCTGCCGTTTTCTTCGCAAATTCCGCCGCGGCCTCAAGATCGCCTGCGTTCGGCCGGCTTTTGTGCAGGAATAAAAACGAACCGGGGCAGCTGAATTCTTCCTTGAACAGCGCGATCGAATGCTTCTCGGCGATTTTCTGGATCTTTTTGAAGGTGGAGCGCTTTGAGGCGGAGGAGCCGAAATTGACGAGCATGCCGATCATATCGGCGTTCTTTTCGAGAAAATCGGCGACCGCGGGATCGGGATTGCCGCCATACACCGAATTGCCGAGGAACAGAAGATCGACCTTTTCTTCAAGCGGCGCGGAGAGATCGAGCGCTTCCTCGCCGAGCACGGCGGCGATCGTCTCCGCAAGCAGCTTCGTGTTGCCGGAACGGGTAAAGTATCTTACGGCAGTCTTCATAATAACACTCCTTTGTAAATTGGTTTGATCAGATAATTTTTGTAAATTAAATTGAATACAATTAAAATTCTATCAGAATTCCCCCGTTTGTCAACCGCGATCCTCGGGAGGATTAAAATTATTAAGTAATTCTTAAGATTTCTTTAAAAACTCTGAATAGAGATAGGAAAAAATACCTTGCATGGAAATAATTGGCGTGATATGATATTCCCATAAATCTCGGAAGTACGTCAAAAAAGCTCAAAAAGGCAGGAAATATCGGAAAATATGCTCTCTTTTGAAAACGATTACAACGTCGGTGCGCATCCCGCGATCCTCCGGCGTCTTTCGGAGACGAACTTCGATCCACAACCGGGCTACGGTTTCGATCGCTACTGTGAAAGTGCAAAAGAAAAGATCCGCCGGGAACTCGGCGATCCTGCGGCGGAGATCTTTTTTCTCTCCGGCGGGACCCAGACGAACGCGCTTGCGATTTCCGCGATGCTTCGCCCGTTTGAAGGCGTCCTCTGTGCCGCGACCGGCCATATCGCCTCCCACGAGGCCGGCGCGATCGAATATACCGGCCACAAGGTCCTTCCGCTGCCCCAGAAGCAGGGAAAAGTCGATCCGCAGGACGTTTCCGATTATCTCGAGAACTTCTATGCCGACGAAAACCGCGACCATACAGTTTTCCCCGGACTGCTGTATCTGAGCGAGCCGACCGAATACGGTACGATCTATTCGAAAACGGAGCTTCAAAAGCTCTATGAGATCGCAAACCGATTTTCCGTTCGCGTTTATATCGACGGCGCGCGCCTCGGTTACGGCCTTTGCTGCGAAGAATCGGATCTTACGATGCAGGAGCTCGCGAACTGCTGTGACGCATTCTATATCGGCGGGACGAAGGTTGGCGCCCTTTTGGGAGAAGCGCTCGTTTTTCCGCGCGGCAATGCCCCGGAGCGGTTCTTCACGCTCATCAAGCAGCACGGCGCGTTGCTCTCAAAAGGCAGGGTGCTCGGGATTCAGTTTGATACGCTCTTTACAGACGGGCTCTATTACGAAATCAGCCGCGGCGCGATCGAGCGGGCGAAAGAGCTGCGCGCGATCCTTCATGAAAAGGGCTGCCGTTTCTATCTCGAAACGCCGACCAACCAGCAGTTTATCCTTCTCGAAGATGAAGAATATGAACGGCTTTCGAAATCGGTTGCGCTCTCGTTCTGGGAAAAGCCCGATCGCAGCCATACCGTCGTTCGTTTTGCGGTAAGCTGGGCAACGACCCGCGAAGATCTCGAAGCGCTGCGCGCAATCCTGTAACGGTTCAAATCCGTGATTTTAACCGGAAATCGGTCCGGTTTCAATAAAAGAAATCAAAATAGGAAGGCATTCGATTTTGACTGAAAGGTGATATCATGAACAGAATCAGAGAGATGCGCAAGGAAAAGGGGTATACTCAGATGAAGCTCCAAGAGCTGACCGGGGTAGACCAGAGCGATTACTCGAAGATCGAGAACGGAAAAAGGAACCTCACGCTCGAGCAGTGTAAAAAGCTGGCGATCATCCTGGAAACGAGTATGGATTATCTCTCGGGGCTGACCGATCAAAAGGAACCGTACCCGCGCGCAAAAGAAGAATAAACGGCTGCCGGGTTATTTCCACGGCAGCGGATTCCGCCTGCGTTTTTCTGCGATTTATAAAACGCATGACCGGCGCTTTCGATTTCGTTCGAAAGCGCTTTTTTTGTTTCGCAGGGTTCTGCGCAGATCGGAGCAGGTGCGACGCCCGGCAGGAAATGCTGAGACAGGAGCAATCGTTCCGCCCTCGGGTCCTGCGGACGGCGGTTCGCGAGGTTCTCCTCAGATTAGAGCAGGTGCGACGCCCGGCAGGAAATGCTGCGCCCTGCGCCTGCGTTCTGCCCTTGGGAAGCAAGAATAAGGTTCGAGAAAATTCGAGCGGTGCTGCGCGTACCGGAAGAATCCTCTGGAAATCGTGGGGAGACTGTGCTATGATAAAAAAAGCCCCGCGAAACCGCGGGGCAAGTCTTAAAGAGGAAGCGTAAGCTGCTTTGGCGGCGGATGGGAGCCTTTCAGGAAAATAACCTCGATCGGTTTTCCGCGTCTTTCGGCTTCGCGAATCACGAAGGCGGTCCCGGGCGATTCTCCGTCCCAGAACGCAAGGATCCGGTCTGCGTAATCGATGATCTCAAGATTGCGCAGCAGCGGTGCCTGGCGGCCGTTTTCTTTATAATCCGGCAGAAACACGCGAATCGGCAGGCCTGCTCTTTCGGCATATTCCTCGGCGCAGGAATCGATCCCGCGCGCGCCGCCGGAGACAAGTTCCGTCACCCCGGGCGGGAGATAATTTTCAAGATCGTTCACGAAAAGCGTTCTCGATCCGATCACGGCAACTTTCATGATTTCCTCCGTTGGAACGTTCTTTTCGTATTGTATCACTTCTTTCGGAAAAAGGACAGCCTTTTTTCCGAAGCATTGGAAAAATTCAGACTCCGGTCAGAACCGGGAGGAATGAAGATGGCAAAAATACTGATTGTGGAAGACGACGCCGCGATCGCGCGGACCCTGAGCGATTTTCTGCGCGGCGAGGGCTTTGACACCGATTCCGCCGCCGGAGAAGACGCGGCGCAGGCGAAACTCGCCGCGGCGCCGTTCGATCTCGTCCTGCTCGATATTTCGCTTTCTCAGGGGAGCGGCTATTCTTTCTGCGAAAAAGCGAAAGCGCTGCGTCTGCCGGTGATTTTCCTGACCGCCTCGGGCGATGAGGGCAGCGTTGTAAAAGGCCTCGATATGGGAGCCGACGATTATATCTCAAAGCCGTTCCGCCCGCGCGAACTGGTCTCGAGGATCCGCAGCGTTCTGCGGCGCTTCGAGGGCGGCTCAAAGCTCGTACTGCTCGGAAACCTCTGCATCGATACGGAAAGGGGAACGGTTGCAAAAAACGGAACGGAGCTCTCGCTCTCCGCGCTCGAATACCGGCTCCTTACGATCTTTGTCCAGAATCGGGGCGTTCTGCTTTCGCGCGGAAAGCTGCTTGAGGATATCTGGGATATCGGCGGCGATTTCGTCAACGACAATACCCTGACCGTTTACGTCAAGCGTCTGCGCGAAAAAATCGAAGACGATCCCCAGAACCCGGCGATCATCAAGACCGTCCGGGGGCTCGGATACCGGGTGGATTGAAATGAAACTGCTGAGAAACGCCGAGATCCGGCGGGAAATCCTGATCGATCTGGCCGTAACGGCTGCCGCTTCGGCTGCGGGCGCGTTCTTTTCGCTTTCTGCCGCGCTTTTCGCACTTTGCGCCGGTGGGATTCTGACCGGCGTTCATTTCGCCTTTTCGGCGCGGCGCTACCGTAGAATTGCCGCTTTGAGCGATACGGTCGACCGGATCCTTCACGGAAACGAAGCGGTTTTATTTGCCGATCAGCGCGAGGGCGAGCTTGCGATCCTGCAGAGCGAGATCGAAAAAATGATGCTGCGCCTGCGCGAGCAGAATGACCGTCTGGCTCAGGAAAAAGGAAAACTCAAGGATGCGATCGCGGATATTTTCCATCAGATGCGCACACCGCTGACCTCGATGAACCTGATCGCTTCGCTGCTGCTTGCGGAGGATCTTTCCTACGAACGGCGGCTCGAGCTGACGCGTGAGATCCGCTCGCTGCTTTCGGGGATGAACTGGCTTTGCGAAACGCTGCTGAAAATCTCGAAGATCGACGCAGGCGTCGCCGAATTCATGAGGGAGCCGGTCCGCGTAAAATCGCTATTTGAGCGCGCGGCGTCGCCGCTGCGGATCCCGATCGAGCTGAGAAATCAGGAAATATCGATCGAATGCGGGGAGGAAACCTACCTCGGCGATCCCGAATGGAGCGTTGAGGCGATCGGAAACCTCATCAAAAACTGTATGGAACATACGCCGCACGGCGGCAGGATTTCTCTTGCCTGCGCGGAGAATCCGCTCTATACCCAGATTACCGTCTCCGATACGGGAAGCGGCTTCGATCCTTCCGATCTGCCGCATCTCTTCGACCGGTTCTACAAGGGAAAGACGGCGGGGAAGGAGAGCTTCGGGATCGGCCTTGCGCTCGCGCGGCTGATCGTTTCCGAGCAGAACGGAACAATCCTTGCCGAAAACGCGCCCGAAGGCGGCGCGCGCTTTGTGATCCGCTTTTACAAAGCGGTCGTCTGAACGCGGATAATGAAATAAAAAATAAGAAGTGGCGCTTCGAAAAAACGGCTCAAACAGTCATCGAAGCGTCACTTTTCGCGTCTATGATAAGAGTATCATTAAAAACGAGAGAGAAACAAGGAGCAAAAACGGATGGAAATTTTACGAGTGGAAGATCTGACGAAAATTTACGGCGCCGGAGAAACGCAGGTTACGGCGCTCGATCATATTTCCTTTTCGGTGGAAAAAGGAGAGTTCCTTTCGATCATCGGGCCGTCCGGTTCGGGAAAATCGACCCTGCTGCATATCCTCGGGGGCGTCGACCGGCCGACGCAGGGCAAGGTCTATATGAACGGTCAGGACGTCTACGCCCAGAACGAGGAACAGCTCGCGGTATTCCGCCGCCGCCAGGTAGGGCTGGTCTATCAGTTCTATAATCTGATCCCGGTCCTCAACGTGGAGGAAAACGTAACTCTGCCGGTTCTGATGGACGGCCGGAAGGTCAACGAAGAGCGCCTGTCGGGGCTGCTTTCCGTTCTCGGGCTTTCCGACCGGCGGCAGAGCCTGCCGAATCAGCTTTCCGGCGGCCAGCAGCAGCGTGTATCGATCGGACGCGCGCTGATGAACGCGCCGGCGGTCGTTCTGGCCGACGAGCCTACGGGAAACCTCGATTCGAAAAACAGCCAGGAGATCGTGGAGCTGCTCAAATACTCGAACCGCCAGTACGGACAGACGCTGATCGTGATCACCCACGACGAATCGATCGCGCTCCAGGCCGACCGCATCCTTGCGCTCGAAGACGGACGCATCGTCCGCGACGAGCGGATCCGGAGGGCAAAGGTATGAACGTACTGAAACGCTTCGTTCGAAAATCGCTTTCGAAGAACCGCTCGCGGACGCTCGTAACGCTGGTCGGGATCATCCTTTCGATCGCGCTGGTCACCGCGGTGATCGAAGGCGCCTTCAGCGGCGTTGTTTTCATGCGCCGCTCGGAGGAGGAGCGCGTCGGAAAATTCCACGGCATGTTCTACGCCCTCTCGGACGGAGACGTTCGGAAGCTGGAGGAAGATCCCCGGATCGACGGGAAAGTCCTCTGGCAGGAGGTCGGCTGGGCGAAAATCGAAGTCGAAGACGATTATAAGCCCTATCTGCTCGTAGAATCGGTCGGCGATGACTTTTCCGATCTCGTTTCGGTTCAGATCACTTCGGGCGCGATGCCCGAAAACGAGGGGGAGATCCTGCTGCCTGCGCATCTGCTGCAAAACGGCGGCGCTGCCTATAAAATCGGCGATACGCTTCCGCTCTCGCTCGGTCGGCGCGTGCTCGAGGGGCGGACGCTCGACCTGCGCTGCGGCTACGATCCTTCGGAGGCGCTGGAAATCACGGAAGAAAAGACGTACACCGTCTGCGGTTTTTACAGGCGTTTTTCCCGCGAGGTCGAAAGCTATTCCTGCCCGGGATACACCGCGCTGACCAAAGGCGGCGGAGAGGGCGATTTCTGCGCGTTCTTTACGCTCAAGCAGCCCCGCGGCTACTACGAATATATCGAGCAGAGCCCCTTCGGCCAGAAGAGCGTGCCGCATGCCGATCTGCTCAATTTCTACGGAACTCTGCGCAACGCCACGCTTTCGCGCGTGCTTTACAGCTTTGCCGCGATCCTCATTTTCCTGATCGCGTTCGGTTCGATCAGCCTGATCTACAATTCGTTCTCGATCTCGGTTTCCGAGCGCACGAAGCAGTTCGGAATCCTGAAATCCACGGGAGCGACGAAAAAACAGATCCGCGCCTGCGTTTTCTACGAAGCGTTCCTGCTTTCGGCGATCGCGATCCCGATCGGGCTGATCGTCGGCTGTATCGGGATCGGTTCCGTGCTTTTCTTCCTGCGTGATTCCTTCGCGGGATTTCTTGCGCCCGATTCCGAAATCCAAATGAAGCTCACGGTATCGCCGCTCGGGCTTCTGATCTCGGCGGCGCTCGGGCTTTTGACAACGCTGGTTTCCGCTTACGTTCCGGCACGCCGCGCAATGCGGATCTCGCCGATCGATTCGATCCGCCAGACGAACGATCTGAAAGCTTCGCCGCGTTCGCTCAAGACCTCAAAGCTGACTTTCCGTCTGTTCGGCTTCGAGGGGATGATCGCCTCGAAGAATTTCAAACGGAACCGCAAGCGCTACCGGGCGGTGATCGTATCGCTCTTTCTGAGCATTTCGCTCTTTATCTCGGCCTCCTCGTTCTGCAGCTATCTGTCCGATATCGTAGGCGGCGTGACCGCGAACGAAGAGCGCGCCGACCTGATCTACAGCGGCAGCGGCGGCGAAAGCTCTCCCGAGGAAACGTTCCGACTGCTTTCCGGCGCGAAAGGGATCCTCAAAGGGGAGTACGGCGCGGTATTCGGCCGTACGCTGCGCATGCGGGAGAGCGACGCGACGGAGAAGATGCGCGCGTATTTCGGCGCCGAACAGAGCGCAGCGGTTACGACCGAAGCCTACCTCTGCTTCCTTTCTGACGAAGCGTTCGGCGCGCTGCTGCGTGAAAACGGGATTTCGGAGGCGGACTATTTCGATCCCGGGCGTCCGCGCGCCGTCTTTACCAACGAATTCACGATCGGCTTTACGAACGAGAGCGGCAGCATGACCTGGGAGAACTTCGAGATCGTCCGAAAAAACGCGTTCCCGCTCACGATTGACCTTTGCGGTGAACCGAAGGAGATCGAAGGCTATACGTTCCTGATGACCGACAGCGACTCGAGCGGCGGGCGGTGCGCCGTCTATCTTGCAGACGAAGATTTCGAAACCTACTACGAGGGAGAAACCTCGGAGGAAATCAATCTCGATCTGCTCAACACACTGCGCATTCCCTACGACGAAGCGATGAACTGGCAGGAGACGCAGCTCGGCGCCGCAGTCGAAACAAAGATCCTGATGATCCCGAGCGCGTATCCGGCGGTCGTCTATCCGTTTTCGGCGGCTGAAACCGTTCTCGGCGAAAAAATCGCGCTTCCCTCGATCGAATACGCTTTTGAGGTGACGAATCACGGCGAAACCTATAACGAGATGAAAAAGCTGCTCGAGGAAGCGAATCTCCAGAGCGAAAATCTTTACGATCTGAATTCCACGAAGGAAGCTCAGAGGATGCTCGTACGCGTGGTGCGCGTCTTCTCCTACGGCTTCATCATCCTGATCTCGCTGATCGCGGCCTCGAACGTCTTCAATACGATTTCAACGAGCGTTTCGCTTCGGCGGCGCGAATTCGCGATGCTGCGCTCCATCGGCATGCACGACCGCGGCTTCGGAAAGATGATGATCTTCGAATGTATCATCTACGGACTCAAAGCGCTGCTCTGGGGTCTTCCGGCGGCGTTCCTTATGACGTATCTGATCTACCGCGCGGTCGGGATCGCCTATCAGGAATCCTTCTATCTTCCCGCGGCGAGCGTTCTGATCGCGATCGCAAGCGTCTTCTTCGTCGTATTCGCTTCGATGCTCTACGCTGTCCTGAAAATCCGCAAAGAAAATCCGATCGACGCGCTCAAAAACGAAAATCTGTAAATCAGCCCCCAAAAACGCCTCCCCGCGGGGAGGCGTTTTTCCGTCCGGCTTTTGAAGAACGGTTTTTCCGAAAAAGCATCCGTTGCAAAACGGTTCGGAATATGGTAGAATACGAAACGGCGCGCGGAAAAAAACTCCGCGCGGGACGAATCGAAAAAACAACGGAGCGGCGAATGTTGAAACACAGGCTTTTCAAACAAGAGAATAAGGCGCTGTTCGGCGTGATTATGGCGCTTGCCTGGCCGACGATGCTCGAGCAGATGATGCAGACCGCCGTTCAGTATATCGATACGGCGATGGTCGGATATTTAGGTACGCAGGCGACGGCTTCCGTCGGCGCCACGACTACGGTCAACTGGCTTCTGGGCAGTACGATCATGGCGCTCGGCGTCGGCTTTCTCTCCTTTATTGCGCGCAAGCTCGGCGCGGGGGAGGAGGCATTAGCGAAACGTGCGGCTGCTCAGGCGGTTCTGATGACGGTTCTTTTCGGCAGCGCGTTTACGGCTTTGACGCTTTCGCTTTCCTCACGCGTTCCGGTTTGGATGCAGGTGGATCCCTCGATCCGCGAGACCGCCGCCGCGTATTTCTTCATCCTCTATCTTCCGATGCTCCCGCGTGCCGCGAGCATAATCTTCGGAACCGTACTGCGCGCGGCGGGCGATACGAAAACGCCGATGAAAGTCGGCGTTTTCGTCAACCTCCTGAACGTTGTGCTCAATTTCCTGCTGATCTATCCGACGCGCGAGATCCGCGTTTTCTCGTTTTCGTTTACGATGCCCGGGGCCGGCTGGGGCGTTCTCGGCGCGGCTTGGGCGAGCGCGGCCTCGTTCCTCTTCGGCGGCGTGATGATCACGGTCGCCTTTCTGCGGCATCCGAAAATCTCGCCGATCGGTCAGCGCTTCCTGCCGGACCTCGCGATCCTGAAGGAATGCTTCCGCGTTGCGATCCCGAGCATGTTCCAGCGATTCGGCACTTCGCTCGGATACGTTGCGTTCGCTTCGATGATCAACTCGCTCGGTGAGATTTCAACCGCGGCGCATACGATCGCCAATACGGTGGAATCCGCGTTTTATATCCCCGGATACGGCATGCAGACGGCCGCGGCGACGCTGGTGGGCAACGCTTACGGAGCGCGCGACGAAAAGCGTATGCGCGATCTCGCCGCAACGTTTATCCCGATTGAGATCGGCCTGATGATCCTTTCCGGCTCCTGCCTCTTCCTCTTTGCGCACCCGCTGATGCGCATCTTCTCCTCCGATCTGCAGGTGATCGCCCTGGGCACGTTCGTCCTGAGGATGGTTGCGGTTTCGGAACCCTTCTACGGCTTCTCGATCATCATCGAGGGAATGATGCAGGGCGTGGGGAAGACGAAGCTGCCATTCCTCTATAATATCCTCGGAATGTGGGGAATACGAATCGTTGGCACCTATCTGTGCACACAGATGTGGGGAATTGGCCTTGTTTCCGCCTGGGCGTGCATGATTCTCCACAATCTCTTCCTCTTTGCCGTGTTCCTGATCGTCCACCTGCGCGGCACCTGGCGGAAACTGCCGCAGTAAATTGCAAAAAAAGACCCGGCCGGGAGTTTCCGGTCGGGTCTTTTGCTTTCGTTATTCTTCCACTTCGTGTTCTTCCGGCGGCTCGGGTTCGGGTTCCGGTTCGGGTTCCGGTTCGGGTTCCGGTTCGGGTTCCGGCTCGGGTTCGGGTTCCGGTTCGGGCTCAGGTTCCGGCTCCGGTTCGGGTTCCGGTTCGGGCTCGGGTTCCGGTTCGGGCTCGGGTTCCGGCTCGCTCGAGGAGGGATTCTCCGAAGAAGAGCTTTCCGGCTTTTCGGGCTTTACGGTGCCGGATTCCTTTTCGAGCGGAATCTTCGAGGTATCGGTTTTCGGGCCGACTCGGAAGAGCGGCGAAACCGCGCTGTAGGTGGAGGAAGGAAGATCTTCGGATTTGATGATCTCGCCGTCCTTATCGTACCAATAGCGCTTTGCTTCGGCGGTGCAGCCGCTGTAGCCGCTGCGCACGCGTACGAACTGACCTTCCTTGAGGGAATTGTCCACTTCGAATTCTGCCTTCGGCTTCGGGATCGTTCCCGTATACCAGCCGTCAAAATCGATATGATCGTATTCCTCGGAGATATAGCCGTACATCGTCATGAGCAGAACGTTGTCGTCGCCCATCTTCGATTCGATATAAACGGGATAATCCGAGGTGTTCAAAACGCGAACGTCCACCCAGGGATAGTCGACCGTTGCGTCCGTTCCCGGGATCGGGCAGTAGTTCGAGGGCTGCAGATGGCACCAGCGCTCGATGATCGTAAAGTTCGAACGAAGCGCACACTGGTAGAGGGTCGTCGCCGCCTGGCAGATGCCGCCGCCGTATTCCTGCTGGAGGCGTCCGTCGCGATAGGCGCCGGATTTCATCCAGCCGCCTTCCTCGGTCGTGCTGTCGCCGACGTGCTCGTGGAAGGAATAGATTTCGTGCGCGCCGACGCTCGTACGGTCCATTTTCTGCATGGCGAGGCGCATATTGAATTCCGAAGCGTAGACGTTCGTGCAGAT
>CACZON010000064.1 GCA_902782805.1 Oscillospiraceae bacterium | reverse complement strand
CGGAAGCTTTTCGTATACCGGCTATTCTTCAACGGCAACGAGCGCCTCGGGAGCGGTGGACTACTATGTGACCGGCGCTTCCCTCGTCTCGAAACAGGCTTATACCGCCGGAGAAAGAGCGGTAGCAAGAGCAACGGTTTTATATTTGGGCGAACAAATCCCGAAGACCGTAACGATCACCTGTGACCGCAACGGCGTTTTATCGTAAATCCATACAAAACAACCCCGCGTACCGATGGATACGCGGGGTTTTCTTTTTTCATCACGCAGGGTTCTCCCTCCTTGTCATGTTGAGCGAAGCGGCGAAGCCGCGCAGTCGAAACATCTCGGGAAATAGATTTTTAAACGGTGCCATCAGGGGATGGCACCCTACGGCGTACGCTTTGGCTTACGTCCCGATCCGTAGGGCACGATCCCCAGATCGCGCCGTTCAAAGGAGATCCTTCGACTTCGCTTCGCTCCGCTCAGGATGACAGGGCAGGGGGGGCCTTCTGTTTTTTCAGAAGGCTTCCTTTCTTGTCATTGCGAGGCTTCGCAAGAAGCCGTGGCAATCCGTAATACCCGGGCGGCGTAATTACTACAGCATCACAGAACCATAAAAAGAGAAAACGGATTCCCACGTCGCTTTGCTCCTCGGAATGACAGGACGGGAGCACGCCGTATCTTCACCGCGCAAGGTTCCGCCTCTCCTTGTCATGTTGAGCGGAGCGGCGAAGCCGCGCAGTCGAAACATCTCGGCAAAGAGATGGTATGAGATCCTTCGACTTCGCTTCGCTCCGCTCAGGATGACAGGGCAAAAGAGATGGTATGAGATCCTTCGACAAGCTCAGGATGACAGGGCAGGGGGCCTTCTGTTTTTTTAGAAAGCTGCTTTTATTCATTCAACTAATCGCGCGAAGATGAAAGATTGACACCCCGGGCGAAAGGGACTATACTCTAAAAAGAGAAAATCGAAAAAACGGAGGAGATTTTATGAAGCAGAAAAGCGCCGCGGAACGCGCGCTCTGGGCGCAGTTCGACGCGCTGGAGCTCGGCTCCGGCTGGGATCTCGGCGATCTTACAAAGCCCCAGATCCTGATCGAAGACGCCTTCGGCGACAGTCACCCCGGCTCGGTCCACCTGAACCGCCTTGCCGAACAGATCAAATACGGCGTGCTGGAAAGCGGCGGCTTCCCCGCGCAGTATCACGCAACGGATATCTGCGACGGCTGCGCCCAGGGACACCGCGGGATGAACTATATCCTCGCCTCGCGCGAGGCGATCTGCGACCTGGTGGAAATGCACGCGAACGTCCTGCCCTGGGACGGAATGGTTCTGACCTCCTCCTGCGATAAATCGATCCCCGCGCACTTAAAAGCGATCGCGAGAATCGATATCCCCGCGATCTTCGTCCCCGGCGGAAGCATGCGTCCCGGCCCGAATATGACCACCTCGCTGCTTGCGGGCGATATCTCGCTGCGGCAGAAGCGCAAAGGGGAGATCACCGAGCGGGAGGTCCTCGATTATAAGCTGACGGGCTGCCCCTCGCCGGGCGCCTGCACCTTCCTCGGCACGGCCAGCACGATGCAGTGCATGGCGGAGGCGCTCGGCCTCGCCCTGCCCGGTACGGCCCTTGCGCCCGCCACGATGCGCGATATCCTCGGATTTTCGCGCCAGGCGGGAAAGCAGATCCTGAAATTGGCCGAGGCGGGCGTCAGGCCCTCCGATATTTTAACGCGCGAAGCCTTCGAAAACGCGATCATCATCCACAGCGCGATCGGCGGCTCGACCAACGCGGCGATCCACCTGCCCTCGATTGCCCTTGAGCTCGGGATCGACCTCGAGCCGGAGCTTTTCGACCGGATCAATCACGAAACGCCGCATATCGGCAATATCGACCCGAGCGGGCAGCACCTTACGGAGGCCTTCTGGTTCGCCGGCGGCGTGCCGATGGTAGAGCTTCTCCTGCGCGACCGGCTCCACCTCGGCGTGATGACCGTAACCGGAAAAACCCTCGGCGAAAACCTCGAAACCCTGCAGAGCCACGGCTTTTTCGAGCGGTATATCGGCTATCTCCACAACTACGGCCTTACCCGCGAGGAAGTGATCCTCCCGCCCGAGCAGGCGCAGGAAATCGGCTCCGTAGCGATTCTGCGCGGAAACCTCGCCCCCGAGGGCGCGATCATCAAATATTCCGCCTGCCGCCCCGAAATGCGCGCCCATACCGGCCCCGCCCGCGTTTTCAACAGCGAAGAGGAGGCCCACGCCGCGGTGGTCGCGGGCAATATCGAGCCCGGAGATATCCTCGTCATCCGCTACGAAGGACCGCGCGGCAGCGGGATGCCCGAAATGCTGATGACGACCGAGGCGATCGTCTGCGATAAAAAGCTCAACGGGACCGTTTCGCTCGTGACCGACGGGCGCTTTTCCGGCGCAACGCGCGGCGCGGCGATCGGCCACGTCTGCCCCGAGGCGGCCGTAGGCGGGCCGATCGCGTTCCTCGAGGAGGGCGACCTGATCACCTACGATACCGCAAAGCGCACGATCAACATCACCGGGATTGCCGGCGAGCCGAAAACGCCGGAAGAAGTTGACATAATTCTGAAGCACCGCATGGAAACGGGAAAAATCCTCCCGCGGCCCGAGCGCAAGGGCTTCTATAAGCGCTATACGGACCACGCGCTCTCCGCCATGCGCGGCGCCGGGTTTTAAGTTACGCAGGGTTCTCCGGGGGGAGGAGCAGGCTGTAGTGCCCGGCAGGGAGCCGCGATCGCGCCGGAGTCTTTTGAACGGACAGGTACGTGCGAAAAAGACGTTCTAACAGAAAAAGAGGGAAAGGATCGCTCCTTTCCCTCTGAAAAACGGTTTTGAAGGAGCAGGGGAAACCCTGCTCCTTTTTTTCGTTCATCTGTGATTATTTTTTCTTCTTTTTCTTCTTCTTTTCCGCGTCGAGTTTCGCGTAGTCGGTCAGCTCGGAGTAGGCGGGCTCGATCCGAACGTCGCGTTCGCCGCGGTAGGGGAGCGCGTGGCCGCCCATCGCCGCGAAGACGTTGCCGGTGAATTCGTGGATCGTCTCCAAAAGTCCGGTCGATTTCGATTCCTCCATCTCCATCATCAGCGTTCTCAGGCCGATTCCACCGAGATTCTTCGAATAGAAGGGCATCATCAGCATGCCGTCGTGGAAGCGCTTGAAAAGGCTCGCATGCAGGCCGTCCATCGTGTAGACGGGTTTGTCGTACTGCTTCCACGGGCCCCAGAGCTCGCCGGATTCGCTCTTCGCAATACCGATCGCGTCGCCGTAGGGCGTTTCGTTCGACCAGAGGATCACGAGGCCGCCGTCCTCCATGCGATGAACGCAGGGGCCGGAGGCCGCGCCGCCGCCGTCGTTGGAGGTGTACATGAAGTCGTCGCCCCAGGGAGCTTCGGAGCCGCGGAAGAGGATCACAGGCTTGCCCGTCGCGTGGGTCAGATCGTCCGAAACCGGAACCGCCGCGATCTGGCCGTCATAGACCTGAACCCAGTCGTGGGCGAAGATCAGCCACGTTTCGCCGTCGCGGTCAACGTAGAGCGTGCCGTCCATGCACTGCCAGGCGGGCGGGGTCAGCGGTTCGCCGATCGGCTCGAAGGGGCCGAGGGGGCTTTTCGCTTTGAGAGCCTGGATCTTGCGCAGCTTGCCCGGTGCGATGAAAGCGGCGATCAGGTAGTATGCGCCGTTGCGGTAATAGACCTCGGGGCCGGTGTAATCTTCGCTCGCCCAGAAATCGTTCTGCTCGAAAACGAGGATCGGATTGCTCCAATGGACGAGGTCCTCGCTGACCATCGCGTAGAAGGTGTTTCCGCTGCCGTTTCGCGCCCGCGGCGTGATCCCGCAGGAGAAGCGGTTTGCGTAAAGATAGTATTTTTTCGTTTTCGGATCCGCGAACACAAACGGATCGGGAACGGAAAGTTCATGAACATGAACGGGATATTCCATGGATCATTCCTCCTTTTTCGCTTTCTTTGCCCGCAGCTCTTCGAGCGTCATCGGGTAGGTCAAAGCGGGCGCTTCCGCGATCTTTTCGCGGCGGTAGGGCTTTGCGTTGCCGCCGGCGGTATCGAGCCAGTTTCCGGTCAGCTCGTTGACGATATGAAGCTCGCCGCCCCGTTCTTCCATTTCGAAGATATTGAGCATCTTCGGCCCCTGATCGCAGACGTGGAGCGACATCATCAGCTGGTTGTCCTCAAAGCGGCGGAACAGAACGCAGTGGCCGCCGTCGTGGGCGTAGATCGGGCGTTCCATCTGGCGCCACGGGCCCCAGATCTTGCCGCTTTCGCTCTTGGCGTAGCCGACGCAGTAGCCGGTGCGCGAGCGTCCCGTCCAGAGCATCCAGAGCTCGCCGTTTTCCGCTTTCCAGAGGAACGGCGCTTCGGCTACGCCGCCGCCGTCCGTCTTCGACCAGATCTGATCGTCCGACCAAACGGCGTCGGAGCCGCGGAAGAGGATCATCGGGCCGTTGGTCGTCCGCGAGAGATCGTCCGAAAGAGACTGCAGGAGCATCTGGCCGTCGGAAACCTCGTACCAGAGGTGGGAATAAATGAGCCAGGGATGATCTTCCTCGTCGAGATAGAGGGTGCAGTCGAGCATATCCCAGTCGCGCGGGCCGTAGGGTTCGTTTGAAAGAGGCTTAAAAGGCCCGAGGGGATTGTCGGCTGCGACGATCATCGGGTGGAGCGTGCTGTACTGCGGGATGGCGGTCG
>CACZON010000063.1 GCA_902782805.1 Oscillospiraceae bacterium | reverse complement strand
CCTGCGTAACAAAAGTACGGATTCCCACGTCGCTGCGCTCCTCGGAATGACAGAAAAGGAAGCTTTCTGCTTTTCGGAAAGCTTCCTTCTTTTTTGTCATTGCGAGGCTTCGTAAGAAGCCGTGGCAATCCGTTTTTTTCCTCGCAGGGTCCTGCGCAGATAGAAGCAGATGCGCCGCACGGCATTTTTTGCCGTGCGGCGCACTACTTACTCACAGCACCGGAGAGCCTTGCGTACCGCCGTCCGCAAGACCCAAGGGCAGAAAGGTTGCTCCAACATCAGCAGCCCCTTGCCGGGCATTAAGGTCTGCTCACAGCACAAAAGAACCTTGCGAAATAAATTCCAGCGCCACCTCGGTGATCCCTTCGGCGTCGAGCTTATAATACCGGAGCAGCTCCTCATAAGGCCCGGAGGTCGCGTATTCCTGCGGCACGCCGTGCATTTTGACCGGCACCGGCGCCTTTTCGGCGCAGACCTCGGCAACGAGCGTTCCGAGGCCGCCGCGGCAGTAATGCTCCTCAACGGTCATGATCTTCCCGACCTTCTTCGCGGCCATCAGGACCATCTCTTCGTCGATCGGGCTGACCGTCGGCATGCCGATGATCATTGCGGAAACGCCTTTTTCGGCGAGCTTCTGAGCTGCTTCGAGCGCGTAGACGGTCGTGCTTCCGGTCGAAATGATCGCAAGATCGCTCCCGTCGCGCAGAAGCTGACCTTTGCCGATCGTGAATTCCCGCTCACCATCGTAAAGCTCCGGGATCTTCGGATTGCCGATACGCATATAGACCGGTCCTTCGTGCTCGAGCATCGCGCGGCTGGCCGCGCGGATCTCGTCCGGCGACTGCGGCGCGAGCACGACGACGCCCGGGATCATCCGCATAACCGCGAAATCCTCGAGTGAATGGTGCGTTGCGCCGAGGTCGGAATAGGTGAATCCGCAGTTGCGGCCGACAAGCTTTGCGTTCTGGCGCATATAGCCGAGGTCGTTGCGGAACATTTCGTAGTTCCGGCAGGTGACGAACGGAGCGATCGCGCAGAAGACGGGGATCTTCCCGGTCGTTGCCATTCCGGCGGCGATTCCGGTTACGCCCTGCTCCATAATGCCGAATTCAAAATAGCGGTCGGGATGCGCCGCCGCGAACTCCTTAAAGCCGGAGGAAAAGCCGCTGTCGGCCGAAAGGACAACGATCCGCTCATCCTGCTCTGCGAGATCGGAAACCGCTTTTCCGAACGTTTTTCTCGGATCCTTCAATTCGCCGATCATGCCTGCACCTCCTCAAGTTCCTTTTCGAGCGCTTCGATCCGCGCTTCCACCTCGTCGATCCCTTTTTTGAGCGCCGCGTCGTCCGGTTCCCAGTAATGGAAAGAAGCGATGTTTTCGCCGAAGGAAAGTCCCTTCGCCTTGACGGTATGCGCAACGACCAGGCTCGGTTTTCCCTTTTCGAACGGGAGCGCGTCGAGCGTTTCGACCACTTGCTTCATATCGTTGCCGTCGATGTCGCGCACCGCCCAGCCGAACGCCGCAAAATGCTCCGCGATCGGGGTATAGTTCATCACGTCCTGAACGCGTCCGCTGATCTGCAGTCCGTTGAAATCGACGAACGCGGTCAGATTGTCAAGGCGATAGTGCGCGGCGGCCGCGGCGGCTTCCCAGTTGGAGCCCTCCGCAAGCTCTCCGTCGCCCATCAGCGCGTAGACCTTCGCGTCGTTTTTCTGCGAGCGCAGGCCGAGCGCCATGCCCGCCGCGATCGAGAGCCCGTGGCCGAGCGCGCCGGTATTCGCCTCAATCCCCGGGAGCTTGTACATATCCGGATGGCCGGGGATCTTCGTTTTGAATCCGCCGTAGGTATCGAGAACGGATTTGTCGAAATAGCCTTTTTCGGCGAGCACGGCGTACTGCACCATGCTCTTGTGCCCCGCGGAAAGCAGGAAGCGGTCGCGCCCTTCCCATTTCGGCTCGCCGGGGCGGACGTTCATCTTGTAGAAATAGAGCGCCGTCACGATCTCCATTGCGGAAAACGCGCCGCCGAGGTGGCCGTGGTGGCTTGCCTCGACCATCCGCAGAACGTTTCTGCGGCATCGCTCCGCCGTCAGACGAAGCTGAGTCAGTTCCCGTTCGTTCACGCTTTATTTGCCCTCCTTCTCGTAGTCGCAGATCCGCTGTACCTTCGGCATCGAGCGCGAAGCCGGATCAAACGTGCAGCGCAGGTATTCGTCGACCATCATCTTCGCAACCTCGATCCCGGTGACCTGGGCGCCCATCGTGATGATGTTCGCGTTATTGGAAAGCTGCGCGCGCTGCGCCTGATAGATGTTGTTGACCAGCGCCGCATAGGCTCCGGGCACCTTGTTGGCAGCAATGCATACGCCGATCCCCGTTCCGCAGATCAGGATCCCGCGGTCGAATTTTCCGGCCGCCACCGCGGTCGCAACCTCGATCGCGACGTTCGCGTAAATCGGATCGTCGCTGCCGAAATCGGTGCATTCGATGCCCTCTTTCGCGCTGACGTAATCAAACAGGATCTTCTTGAATTCCGTTGCGTTTGGATCCGATCCGAATGCTATTTTCATATTCGCTTCCCTCCGTTTTTTCTCTGCCGGTGCACCAAGCGCGGGCTCGCGGCGTTATTTTCGTCTCTGATTCCATCTTACAACGCACGCCGGATTTTGTAAAGGCTTCCCCGCGGTTGTTTCTTCTGTTTCGAAAATTATTTTTCCAATTCAGCATGAATTGACACCGAACCGGGAGTCTGTTATGATAAAAAAGAAGGGAGCGCTCCCAAAAACCGGCGCTCTATTACGAATCAGGACTTTGGAGGGGTTCTCATGCTGTTTCTTTCGATCGATTTCGGCACCTCGGCCGTAAAACTCAGTATCATTGATGAAAACGGAACCACCCTCGGCTGGGCGAAGGAAACCTATCCCTATCTCCTTTTGCCCGGCGAGAAGGTCGAAATGGAACCCGAAAAGCTCTGGGCCGGTCTCTTTGCAGCGGCGGAAAAACTTGATCCCGCCCTGCGCGCAAAGGTCGAACTGCTCTGCTACGACACCTATTCGCCTTCGCCCGTGGTGCTCGACCGTCAAGGCGATCTCCTTTACCCCAATATCATCACCCACATGGACCGCCGCAGCCGCCCGCAGACGCAATATATTGAAGAGACGATCGGCAAGGATCGTTACATGAAGATCTCCGGGATCTACCCCTTCCCCGGCGGATGCTCGGCGATGACGTATATCTGGATGCTCCAGAATACGCCGGAAGTCTTCCAGAACGCCTATCGGATCGGCCATTTGCCGACGTATATCCACAAAAAGCTGACCGGAGAATGGATGGTCGACCTTGTTAACGCCTCGATGATGGGGCTCTACGAAACGACCACCCAGCATGGCTGGTCCCGCGAGCTGATTGACGAATTCGGCCTTGCGCCGCATCTCTTCGGCGAGATCTACAACCCCGGCGCGCCGCTCGGCAGGCTCCTGCCGCAGATCGCCGAAAAGCTCGGGGTCAAAGCCGGGATCCCCGTTGCCGTCGGCACGAACGACGTCGCCGCCGCGCAGATGGGCGCAGGCAACGAAACACCCGGCGAGATGATGAACGCCACCGGCAGCAGCGAAATGGTAAGCATTCTCACAGACAAACCGGTTGTAAACCCGGAATACTACCTGCGCAATTCCGCCCTGCCCGGCATCTGGCAGATCTACGCGACCACCGCCGGCGGCTTTGCGATCGACTGGTTCTTCGAGCAGCTCTGCCGCGAAATGACGCAGCGGGAATTCTACGCCTACGTCGACCGCGTGATCGAAGAATGCCTCGACGACGAAAGCGTCACATTCGATCCGTATCTGACCGGCGACCGCCAGAGCCTTGAAAAGCGCACCGGCGCCTGGCACGGGCTCACGCTTGAAGCCACGCGCGACAAGATGCTCGCCGCGATGCTGCGCGCGATGCAGGGCGTCCTCAAAAAGGCGATCGATCAGGCCGCCGCCGTCCAGCAGCTCTCTCCGGTGATCAAGATCTCCGGCGGCATGTCTACGGAAAGCTACTTAAAGCTCAAGCGCCGCGAGATTCCCGGCTTTGAGTTCCGGATCGTGGACGATTGCCCGATCCTCGGCAACGTCGCCCTCGCGAAGAAATATTTCTGATCATTCAAAAAAGAAAAGCCTCCGCGCTGCGCGGAGGCTTCTTTTTATGACCTTTGTTTCAGGGCTCGACCGTAAAGGTGATATCGCCCGTCGTCGTATGGACCTCGCAAGCGAAGTTGGAGAGCGTCTTCGGAACGTCGACGCGCCCGGTATTGGTTTCGGTAAAGAACGTCTTTTCCGTACGCAGCGTGCCGGAAACGTCGCCCGTCGTCGTTTTAAGGAAGAGCTCCCCGGCGTCGCAGCCCGAAAGCGTAATATCCCCCGTTGTCCGCTCGACGGAGATTTTTTGATTCGCGCATACGTTCTCGAGCGCGATCCTGCCCGTCGAAGCGGTCGAAGAAAGCGAGCTGCACGTTACGTTTTGAATCTTCGATCTGCCGGTCGATTGGGAGATCAGAAGGTCTCTGCAGGTTACGTCGGCGATCTCGATTTTCCCCGTCGTGAGCGACAGCGAAACATTTCCGGCGTTGATGCCCTCGAGCCGGATATCGCCTGTGGAAAGCGCGATCGTGAGCCCTTCGCCGGCGTCCGCGCGGCAGGTGACGTCGCCGGTGGAAGCCGTAAGGCTGATCTGCGAAAAGCCGAAATGCTCCGGCAGCTCGATCCCGCCGGTGGTCGTCGCGGCGGTAAGCGCGCCGTACTCCCCGACCGGCAGATAAACCTTGATCGATCCTTTTTCAAACGAGAACAGACCGAGCCTTTCATGCCAGCTTCGCGTATCCTCCGTTTCGATGCGGAGGGTATCGTCCGTTATCGTCACCTCGCGGCGGATTTGTTCCGGTACGCGGAATTCTACGCTGCACGTTCTGCCCTCGCTCGGCAAAAAGGTGATCGTTTCCGTTCCGGCTTTGACCGAAATATGCTTGAACGGCCGGTTGACCGGAACCGTTTCGTCTTCAAACTTCACGTTTGCAATCGAAGAAAAATCCCAGCCGGCTTTCGCGAGCGCGCCGGTGAAGAGCGCGCCGCCCGCAGCGATCAGAACGATCGCCGCGACAATCCAGAAAACAGTGCTTTTTTTCATGCCGATCTCTCCTTTCCGACAAACAGAGATTTTATGCCGCGCGCGAGCTTCTTTACGAGAATCGCGGCGCCTTTCGTCGCGCCCTTCGCGGCGAAGAAGAGGAAAATCGAAAGCCCGCAGAGCACCAGCGCGCAGCCGAGCAGCGCAAGCCCCTGCGGGATCTCGCCGCGGCAGAGCGCCAGGATCCCGAGCGCCAGCGCGCCGATCCCGCCCGCGATCAGCGAGATGAACACCGCCCAGAGCACGATCGTCAGCGCCCAGAGCACGGCGTACAGCAAAACGACGACCGCAAAAAGCGAAGCCGCGATCGCGATCCAGACCGGCGAGCCGAGCACCAGAAGGATGATTTCCAGCGCGCCGAGCTTTCGTTTGGGCCGCACCCGTTCGCGGATGATCCGCGGCAGCGGGGTCTCTTCAATAATCTGCGCAACAATCTCCGCGGGCGTGCCGATCCCTGCGACCGCTTCCTCCTCGGAAAATCCGTCTTCGATCCGGTCGTCGATCATTTCGCCGTAAAACGAAAGCCGCTGTTCGATGTCTTCCCGCGGCAGACCGGAAAGTCCGTTCTCCACGCTTTGGAGAAATTCCCGTTTATTCATGTTGTTTTTCCTCCCTCATTACGAACTGATAGATCGACTCGATCTCTTTCCAATCCTCTTTGAATTCCTCGATCCGAAGCACGCCCGCCTGCGTAATGTGATAGTACTTTCTCAGCCGCCCGTCGTGTTCCGCGCTTCGGACCGTCAGCATTCCGCCTCCTTCGAGGCGCTTGAGGATGGTATAAAGCGTCGATTCGGACAGCTCGACGTACGGCTTTAAGTCCTTGATGATCCGGTAACCGTAGGAGTCTTCGTCTTTGATCGCGGCCAGCACGCAGATATCGAGCAGCCCGCGTTTCAGTTGAGCGTCCATGTCATACCTCCTTTTACGGTATACATCGTATCACGAAGTATTCTTTTTGTCAACCCCTATTTTGAAAAATTCTCAAAAAAAGCGCTTTCCTCCGACAGCGCCTCTTTGACCCCTCCTGCTCTCCCGGCAGCCCGGCCCGCTTTTTCGATTGCGTTTTCGTCTGGCCGATCGGGCCATCTTCCTTGGGGGAACGGATCACAGCGCAAAAAAGCCTCCGCTTTCGCGGAGGCTTTCTTCAAAAGGATACAACCGAGCTTACTCCCCGAGGATTTCCTCAATCCGGTATTCCCTGCCCTTTTCCAGAACAAACGGCTTTACGGCCGCGCCGGAGCGTTCGAGAGCGTTTGTAAATTCCTTGGGGTTCTCGGTGTTGTTGCGGATCATCTCGTAGTGCATCGGGATGCCGACCTTCGCACGCAGAATACGGCAGAAGGCCGCCGCTTCATAGGCGTTCATATTGCCGAGCTTTCCGTTGATGCAGACGAACGCGAGATCCGGGGAAAGATCGATATTCGGGATGATCGTATTTGCCGTAAAGAGCGCATCGCCCGAAAAATAGAGCTTGTAGCCCTCAGCTTCGATCAGGTAGCCGACGCTGTCGAGATCGTGATCCGCAGCGGTCGCGCGGATCTTAAAGCCGTTTTGTTCGAGGGTCCCGCGCCGGTCGAGCCGGATGCCGGGGATCTCAAGGCCGCTGCGCTCGAGCGCCGCCATGCAGCTTCCGGGGCCGACGATCGCCTTGGGGATCACGTAATCGCGGTAGGTCTCCGGGTCGAAATGGTCCCAATGCGCGTGGGTGGTCAGCACGAGGTCGACGAAGACGCTGTTCTTCGGAAGGAACGGCGGATACAGCCGCTCGGAAATCCCTTTCGCGCTGCCGCAGAAGGGATCGACCGCGAGCGAGCCGTGCTCCGTTTTCAGGATGACGCCCGCCTGTCCGAGCCAGAAGATCGATACGCTCATTTTTTACGCCTCCTTGATTTCATACCCGGCCGCGCACAGCGCCTCCTTCATTTCGGAAGCGATTTCGTCCGATACCGGCAGAATCGGCTTTCTCGGGAATCCGCCCGAGAGGCCGACGAGGTTCATGCAGCACTTTACGCCGGCAACGCTCCCGCGCGCGCCGGTTTTTTTGATCAGCGCCTGCAGGTCCCGGTAGTACTCGAGTGCCTTTTCGCGGCCCTGTGCTTTATAAAGCCGGACGACCTCGGCGCACTGCTGCGGGAAATAGTTCGCCGCGGAAACGACGCCGCCTTTTCCGCCGAGATCGAGGCAGTCGAACACCGTGCTCATCGAGCCGGAGAGGATCTCGAAATCCGCCCTCCCGCCGGCCGCCGCCATATAGGAGGCGAGCATGTTTTTCGAGGTATCCTTGATCCCGTGGATGTTCGGGTGATCGGCGAGGATTTTTACCGCTTCCGCGGAGATCACCACGTCGTTCGCGAAGGCCGGCGCGCAGTAGAGCAGGATCGGCAGCGGGCTGTGGTCGGCGATCGCGGTATAGTAGCCGATCAGCGCCTCGTCGGTCATCAGGCCCTTGAAGTAATGCGGCGTCAGGACCGAAAGATAATCGATCGGCAGGTTTTCCCGCGCGACGCGGTCGATAAAGCGCAGCGTTTCGAGCAGGGATTCGCGCCCGACGCCGGCGATGAAGCATTTTTCCCGGTCGGCCGCTTTCGCGCTTTCGCGGATCACCTCGAGCGCTTCGTCATCCGAGAGCATGCGGAATTCGCCGTTGCTCCCGAGGCACATATAGCCCGCAACGTCCGTTTTGTTCCACGCCTCGTAATTTCGGCGCAGCGCCGCAAAATCGATCTCGCCGTTTTCATCGAACGGCGTGACCGCCGGAATGATAATGCCGCCTAATTTTCCCATGGGTCTTCTCTCCCTTTTGCCTTAGATTTCCGCCACGGTGCCGTCGGCTTTGTAGCGCGGTCTGTACTGGATGTTTTCGTACGGATATTTCGCCATCGCT
>CACZON010000062.1 GCA_902782805.1 Oscillospiraceae bacterium | reverse complement strand
CGGATCGCGTTCGGCACGCCGGATTTGAGGACGTTGTACGTATCGACGAGCAGCATGCAGTTGTTCGGATAGCATTCCGCATACGCCTTGAAGGCTTCGTATTCGCTGGAGAACATCTGAACCCAGCTGTGGGCCATGGTTCCGAGCGCAGGAGTGCCGTAGCGGAGATCGCTGATCGTGCAGGCGGTACCGGCGCAGCCGCCGATATACGCCGCCCGCGCGCCCAAGATCGCGCCGCTTGCGCCCTGAGCCCGGCGGGAACCGAATTCCATCACCGCTCTCCCCTGCGCCGCACGAACGATACGGTTCGATTTTGTTGCGATCAGGCTCTGATGATTGATCGTCAGAAGAATCATCGTTTCAACAAACTGCGCCTGGATCACCGGGCCGCGAACGGTCAGGATCGGTTCGCCGGGGAAAATCGGCGTTCCCTCCGGGATCGCCCAGAGATCGCAGCTGAAGCGGAAATTCTTAAGATACTGAAGGAATTCCGGGCAGAAGATATGTTTGCTCTCCAGATAGCGGATATCCTCCTCGGTAAAGGTCAGAGAGCGCAGATAATCGACCACCTGCTCAACGCCGGCCATGATCGCGTAGCCGCCGTTGTCCGGGATCCTGCGGAAGAACATATCGAAATAGGCGATTTTATCGCCGATCCCGCTGCGCAGATATCCGTTGGCCATTGTGATTTCATAGAAATCAACGAGCATCGTCAGGTTTTCTTTTTGAATCGGATCCATCCCTAATCCTCCCTTGGGCTGTACTTTTTTTATTATTGCACTTTTTCACGGAACTTGCAAGAAAAACCGGAAAAAGCGGCTATAATTCAAAATAAAAATTCTAATTCTTAATAAATCTTAAAGTTAATAATCAATTCTTGCTTTTTTCTCAAAAATTGCTTATAATAAATCATCCGAAAGGAGATTTGTACTATGAGATTACGCAAACAGGAACGCGGCAACAAAAACATTATCGGCGCAAAAGTAGAAGAAATCCGCAAACAGCAGGGCATGAAGCAGAAAGAGCTGCTCGCGCAGCTCCAGGTAAACGGAATCGATATGAACGCCTCCGCCCTCTCGAAGCTGGAGGGACAGGTCCGTCTCGTTACCGATTACGAACTGGCCGCCATCGCGAAAATTCTGGACGTTTCCGTCAATAAGCTGCTCGGCATCGAATAAGAAACGCTCCCTTGAATCAGAGTTTTTTCGCCCGATCGAAAAAGGGCGTTGTTCCCTATACCGCTGAACCCGTTCAGCGGTCTTTTTTTATCCTTTTCGGTAAAAAAAGAGCAGGGCAAAACCCTGCTCTTTCGTTCTTTTTCGGACCGCTTCGACTGAAACGGAACCAGCGCTTACTGGAGATCCTTTTCGAGGACGCCCTTTGCCCAGTCGATCGCCTTGGTGATCTCTTCGGGAGCAACTTTCTTGGAGAAGAAGCCGCCGCCGGCCTTAACGCCGTATTTTCCGGCTACGTGGATTCCTTTTTCTTCGAGAGTCTTGGAGATGTTCTCGAGGCCGTCGGTATTGCCGTCCTTGTTGATCGTAACGAAAATGACGTTTTTCGCGCGAACCGGGGTAAGTTCTTTCAGCAGCGATTCGACCGCTTTGTCAACGTGGCCGTTCATTTCGGCCGTGACAAACAGGACCTTTTCATTCTCGCAGGGATATGCCGGCGGGATCTTATCGCTGACGCATTCGAAAACGCGGCCGATTTCTCCGGCTACTTCCATTGCAAGACCTTTTTTGGAAAGATGGAACGATTTTGCTTTCATTGTTTTTGCCTCCGCTTTTTAATATCTTAACTATTATGCAGGATAATTGTGAACATTCGGTGAATTTTCCGACGGTTTTGTCGCTTTTTCTTTTTTCGTCAGATTGTATGAAAGATTCTTGCTCGCTTCGTCCTTTTGACGAAACCGCTTCTTTTTTCGGGGAATTTCTCGAAAATATCCGCTTTTGAAATCCTTTTATCCTTGTAAATCTGTTTCGTTTATGCTATAATCCTTTTTGAACGGCTGCGGACAGCGCGTCCGCATCGCCGCTTTTTTGTCCATCAAACGTCTTTTAGGGGGACCGTTATGAATAAAATCATCCTCTGCGCCGATTCCACCTGTGATCTGAGCCCCGATCTCGCCGAACGCTATCACGTAATTGAATTTCCGTATCACATCCGGATCGGCGACCGGGAATACTCCGATAACGTGGATATCACCGCTGCAGAGATTTTCGAGAATTACAAAAAGACAAGGACCCTGCCGAAAACTTCGGCGATCAACGTCTCTGAGTTTACGGATTTCTTCGAGAAATGGGTTTCGCAGGGATATGACGTCATCCATATCAATTTGGGCAGCGGAATTTCCGCTACGTTTCATAATGCCGAAACGGCGGCGCAGCAGTTTTCGAACGTCTTCGTCGTCGATTCGAAGAATCTGTCGACCGGTACCGGGCTGATTGTGATCGAAGCGGCGAAAATGATCGATGAAGGTCTTCCCGCGATCGAGATCTACGCGCGTCTTCAGAAGCTGACGAGCCACGCGCACGCGAGCTTTATCCTGGATACGCTTGAGTATATGCGCGCCGGCGGAAGATGCTCCGCGGTTGCGGCGCTCGGTGCAAACCTGCTCAATCTGAAGCCCTGCATCGAAGTGGACAATACCACGGGCAAGATGAGCGTCGGCAAAAAATACCGCGGTCAGCTCTCGAAGGTGCTTGTCAAATACGTGGAAGATCAGCTTGCGCGCTATGATAATATCGACACGGAAAAGATTTTTATCACCCACAGCGTGATCGCGCCGGAGCTGGTCGATATCGTACGCGATACAATCAATCGGACGATGCATTTCGACAACATCTACGATACGGATGCGAGCTGCACGATTTCCTCCCACTGCGGTCCGGCGACGCTCGGTATTTTGTTTTTGACAAAATAGCGCTTCGCACCTTGACAAATCGCGCGCCATAAAATATCATAAAAGCAGAAGCACTTATTGTTTCGGTAGGTGAGGTTACCACAGGGATACGGGTTGCTGCCGCGAAGTCGTGGAGACACGATCAGAAGG
>CACZON010000061.1 GCA_902782805.1 Oscillospiraceae bacterium | reverse complement strand
TTGTCCGCACAAAGCCGAACAACAAACGATGCAAAAAAAGGACGGGATTCTGCCGGTTTTTATCGGCTTCCCGTTCTTTTTCTTTGCGTTGCGAATTCTCCGGCGCGACGGAAACAATCCTCCCTGAAACCTGACGGTTTCTTCCTGGTCTCGCCTGCCGGCTCGGTCGGCGCTTCTGCCTCCGGCAGAGGTCTCCCCCGGAAACCCGCGCCCTTTACACAAGGAGGGTGTTGACGACCTACGGGAGCTGTAGCGTTCCGGAGGTCCACCTCATCAGTCAGCCTTACGGCTGCCAGCTTCCCCTCAAGGGGAAGCCTTTCAGCAGCGTAACTTTTGAGCCTTCCCCTCGAGGGGCAGGTGGGCCGCGAAGCGGCTCGGATGAGGTGGAAGCGCGAGTTCAGCTTTAAAAGGGCAGAACGACTGCTCCTATCTCAGCAGCTTCTTGCCGTGCAATTGAGCCTGCTCCTATCTGAAGAGAACCCTGCGTCAAATGTCCGCAGGACCCTGCGAAGTGAATCAGCGGCGGGTGCTGGAGGAGCGGCGGAAATTGAACGCCGCGAAGGGGAGGTTCATCTCGAGGCGCTTGCCGGTTCCGTCGACGACGCAGTCGAGCGGATTTTCCGCAACGTGTACCGGCATGCCGGTCTGTTCGGACATGAGCAGATCGAGGCCGTTGAGCAGCGCGCCGCCTCCGGTTAACATAATACCGTGGTCAATGATATCCGCGGCGAGCTCCGGCGGGGTTTTTTCAAGCGTATTTTTGACCGCGTCGATGATCGACATCAGCGGATCCATCAGCGCTTCGCGGATCTCGGAGGTGGTCAGGGTGATGTTTTTCGGCAGCCCGTCGAGCAGGTTGCGGCCCTTGACCTCGATCCGGGCGTCTTCGAGGCCTTCGATCGGGTAGGCGGAGCCGATCTGGAGCTTGATATCCTCCGCGCTGCGCTCGCCGATCAGGAGGTTGTATTTTCTGCGGATGTAGGAGACGATCGCGTCGTCGAATTTATCACCGGCGACGCGTACCGAGCAGGAGGTGACGATATCGCCGAGGGAAATCACGGCGACCTCGCTGGTGCCGCCGCCGATATCGACGACCATGCTGCCCGTCGGCTCGGCAACCGGAAGCCCGGCGCCGATCGCGGCGGCCATCGGTTCCTCGATCAGCTCAACGTTGGAGGAGCCCGCCTGGCGCGCGGCGTCCTCAACGGCGCGGCGCTCCACCTCGGTAACGCCCGAGGGGATGCAGACGACGATCCTCGGCCGGCCGAAGCCGCCGTTGTTCTTGAGGACCTTCTTGATGAAGTGCTTGAGCATCGTGGCGGTGATATCGAAGTCGGCGATCACGCCGTCCTTTAAGGGGCGGACCGCGACGATCGAGCCCGGGGTGCGGCCGATCATTTCCTTTGCCTTCGTGCCGACGGCGAGGACCGTATCGTTGCGGACGTCGACCGCAACGACGGAGGGCTCGCGCATGACGATGCCCTTGCCTTTCATGAAGACGAGCGTATTCGCGGTACCTAAATCAATCCCGATATCTCTTGATGAAAAAAACATTTCTTCGTTTCTCCTTATAGGTAGCTTAGAGTGAAATCTATTTCGGCGTCTCGCCGAGGCCTGAAGCCGGGCAAAGACGAAAAATCGCAGGGTAGAGGACTGCGCGGAAAAAGCGGGCGGAAGGCGCCCTTTGAATGAGATATGAGTAAAAATAAAAATGTTGAAAACCATGATAAAAAACATTCATGACGGTTTCCATAATTGCGCAAAATAGGGAAAAAGCGCGGATATTGGGCGTTTTTTGGCTCAAATTATGTCAACGGACGCCGTTTTCGAACGTTTTTTCGAAAAAATGGGGAAAAAGAATGTTTCAACAGAAATCAACCGGTTTTCAACAGAGGGCCTCTCGGCGCCCGGCCGGAAAAGACCGCTTCCCGCACGGGAATTCCGCTCTTTTGCCTTGGGGAACGCCGGTTTTCAACAAAGGCTCATTCCTCCGGTTTGGCGAAAAATGCCTGGAGATTTTCGTCGCCGGCGATGATGTCGTCGAGCGTCTGCTTTACGTATTTTCCCGAGGGCTTCGTCTGCACAAAGCCCAACTGTTCATACTTTTTTCCTTTGGCTTTCGGCTCGGTCTGGTCTTTCAGCTGCGCGCGGACCAGCCGCAGCTCCTGGCGCATGCGCTCCGTTTCGGCGCGCATTTCTTCCGTCTCGGCGCGGCAGGCCTTGATTTCTTCGGAGACTTCTTCGGCAATCCGGCGGCTTTCCACCATCTGATCGTAGAAATCCAGCGCCGTCAGGATCGAGCCGAAGGTCGGGGAGACGCGGCTGTCGTGCGCGCGGAGATTCTGGATCGACTCCTCAACCGCTTTCGCCGCGGCGAGCGCTTCCTGCTCGGTCTTTTCGGTCTGTATCGTAAATTCAATTCCGCAAATGTTCAAACGTACTCTCTGGGTAGACATCGGAACACACCTTTCTTTCGGTTGATTTGCAAATAAGCACAATACCACGCATATAGTATAAGTCAAAACTCCAAAATAAGAAAGTCTTTTTTCAGAAATTCCGTCGATTAATTTGTAAATTTTTTCACTTCGCAGGGTTCTCCACGGGTAGGAGCAAGCTTATCAGCCCGGCAGTAAATGCTGATGTAGGAGCAATCGTTCTGCCTTTAGGGAGCAAAAACGGGGTCCCCGAAAAGTCGACA
>CACZON010000060.1 GCA_902782805.1 Oscillospiraceae bacterium | reverse complement strand
TGCCGCGGTGATCCGTGTGATCCGGTTCGGTCTGCCCGACCCGAAGCAGCTCGGAATCCCGGAGAGCGTTCTCTCGCTCGCCGATAACAAAAAGGGTCTCGTGCTGATTACCGGCTCCGCCGGAACGGGAAAATCCACCACGCTCGCGTGTATGATCGACCGGATCAACAAAACGCGCGATGCGCATATCATAACCATGGAGGATCCGATCGAATATATTCATCGCCACGACAAATCGATCGTTTCCCAGCGCGAAATCTCCATCGACACCCCCGGCTATCTCGAATCGCTGCGCTCCGCGCTGCGCGAAAGCCCGGACGTGATTCTGCTCGGGGAGATGCGCGATTACGATACCATCTCCGCGGCGATCACGGCGGCGGAAACCGGAGTGCTGCTGCTGAGCACCCTTCATACGAGCTCCGCGGCCAACACGATCAACCGGATTCTCGACGTCTTTCCCGCGAACCAGCAGAAGCAGGTCAAAATCCAGCTCGCCCAGATCCTCAAAGGCGTAGTCTGCCAGCAGCTTGTGCCTTCGGTGGACGGCAGCCAGATCCCGGCTTTTGAGATCATGAAGACGACGGTCGCGATCCAGAACATGATCCGCGAGGACAAACTTCATCAGCTCGAATCCGCTATGCAGGCAGGCGCCGCGGACGGAATGTGTACGATGGACAGCAGCCTGCTGAAACTCTACAGAGAGGGCAGAATCACCAAAGATACGGCAATGCTCTCCTGTGTCAACTACGAAACGATGTCCAAGCGCCTCGGCGCGTGAACGAAACCCGGAAGCGTACGAATCAAAGGAGGCGAACATGAGTCAGAAATCAACCGAAACCGAAAAGAAACGGGACGGAATCCGGCTGAGCAGTTTCTATATCGCGGCTGCTCTGGTATTTGCAGTTCTCGCGTTCTTTCTCCTTCGTTCCACTTACCGCACGAGCGAGGGGTTTTCTCAGACGGAGAAGGCTACCGAAGGGTATATCACGGCGCAGCAGGCGGCTTCGAACATACAGGCGGCTTCCGACTATCTGACCGCGCAGTCCCGCGCCTTCGCCGCGACAGGTGAGGTGAGCCATGCCGAAAACTTTTTTGAAGAGGTCAACGTAACGCGCAGAAGAGATCTCGCGCTCGATACGATCCGGAATTATATGAGCGGAACGTCGACGATCAGCTATCTGAGCGACGCGCTCAAAAACTCCAACGATCTGCAGGAAACCGAATGCTACGCGATGCGTCTCGCAGGTGAAAGCTACGGGTATGATCTATCCGATCTGCCGGAAGAGTTGGCGCAGGAGGTGCTCGAAGAAGCAGATCTTGCGCTGTCTGCGGAACAGCAGCGCGACAAGGCGCTTCTGATGCTTTTCGATGATACCTACCAGAGTTATAAGGACGAGATCAGACGCTGTGTTTCACAGAGCGTGGAGGTGCTGATCGGAGAAATGCGGCAAGGGCAGGAGGAGAGCCTCCGGGAACTCCAGCGGCGAATCCGCTGCGAGGAATTCCTGATCGTGGTGATGCTGCTCGCCGCGCTGATTCTGATCGCTTTCAATATACTCTTCGTTTCCCATCCGCTGCGCAGTTTCATCAGCCGGATCCGCGCCGATGAAAAGCTTCCAGAAAAAGGCGCGAGCGAACTGCGGTTTCTTGCGCGCACGTATAACAGAACGCACGAGCAGAACCAGCAGCACCGCGAACAGCTCAACTACGATGCCACGCACGACGCGCTCACCGGCGTTTTCAACCGCAGTGTGTTCGAAAAACTGCGCGCGCGGTTAAGCGAACGCGACAATGCCCTGCTCATCATCGATCTGGATAAATTCAAAACGATCAACGATCAGTACGGTCACGACATCGGCGACCGCGCGCTCTGCCGCGTAGCATCGCTTCTGCAGGAACGCTTCCGCGCGGAGGACTACATCTGCCGGATCGGCGGCGATGAGTTCGCCGTGATTATGGTTCATGCGGATTCTTCGCTGGGGAATCTTGTAAAGGAGAAAATCCGCGGAATCAACGAAACACTCAAAATCCCGCAGGACGGTCTGCCGCCCCTCTCCCTGAGCGTGGGCGTGGCTTTCGGAGACCGCGGGAATCCGACCGAGGATATTTTCAAAGACGCCGATACTGCCTTGTACCGCACGAAGAGTGTGCGTCCCGGCGGCTGTGAAATCTACTGAAATTATCAGGCGCGTCTTTAAGGCCGGTGCTTAAGGGATCATAACGAGAGGAGAATGTGTAAATTATGCTGACCATCGAAATACTGAAACAAGCCGGGGCGAATACCGCCAAGGGCATGGAACGATGCATGAACAACGAGGCGTTTTATCTGCGTCTTGTAAATATGGCGCTTGACGACGCGAGCTTCGGAAAGCTGGAACAAGCCGTGCGCGGCGGCGACGTAAAAGCCGGATTTGAGGCTGCACATGCCCTCAAGGGCGTTCTGGGCAATCTGGAACTGAGCCAGATCTACGAGCCGGTGTCCGCGCTGACGGAGCTTCTGCGTTCCGGAGAGCCGGCGGACGGCACGGCGTATCTCGAGGAAATTCTCAAAAAACGCGACGAGCTGCTCGCGCTTCGCGGGTAAGAGGAAAAAATCCCCGCATGGCAAAAAATACATACGCATAAAATCACTTCGGGCCTGTCGGAAGCCTCGGCAGGCCCGAATTTCATATAGACGTAAACGGTAAATCCTGTTTTCGAAAGGATGGAATATTTCAGCCATGGTGCATTAAGGCGTCAATGGTGTGTTCCTTGCGGGGCAACGGGAGAAGTGCCGGAACGTTTTTGGAATCTATTGTTTTTTAGCGACATAAATGATATAATAAAATGCAAACAATTCAGAAGGAGCGTGAGAAAAATGGGAAAAGAATACGCCCTGCGGCGCAGAGACGGAACGATCCTGTGCTCGAGTGCGGGGTTTGACGCCTCGGCCGTGACGGATACGGTATTGCTTTCCGACGGAAACGAGCTTCTGATCTGCGGAGAGGATTCGCTCGCCGCCGAAAACCGTGCTCTCCTCACGCAGCTCGAAGAGGCAAAGGCTGCCAATATTGCAAAAGAAACCTTCCTTTCCAATATGTCTCACGATATCCGTACCCCGATGAACGCCATCATCGGAATGGCTGCGCTTGCTAAAAACCATATCGATGAAAAGAACCGTGTGATCGACGCGCTCAGCAAAATCGAGACCGCGAGCGGCCACCTGCTCTCGCTGATCAACGACGTGCTCGATATGTCGCGCATCAATTCCGGCAGAATGCAGATCGCGAACGAAAGCTTTCTGCTTTCCGATCTGCTCCACGATACGATGACGATCCTGCGGCCGCAGATCGCGGCGAAGCACCATTCCTACCGGCTTCTTACGCAGAATATCAGCCGTGAACGCCTCATCGGAGACGTTCTGAAGCTTCGGCAGATCTATGTCAACATCATCAACAATTCCGTAAAATACACGAATACCGGCGGAAATATCACAATCTCGGTATCCGAAGAGCTTCAGGGAGACCGCTGCCTTCTGGTATTTATCTGCGAGGATAACGGCATCGGCATGAGCGATGAGTTTTTAAAACGTGTTTTCGATCCGTTCGAACGTGTCAACAGCTCCACGATTTCAAAGATCGAGGGCACCGGCCTCGGGATGAGTATCGTCAAAAAGATGGTAGACGCCATGGAAGGCACGATCGAGATCGAAAGCGAGCTCGAAAAATTCACCAGAGTACGTATCGCGATTCCGCTGAAATATGAGGTGGAACCGCTTGTGGTTGACGCGCTGCGCGACCACCGTCTGCTTATCATCGAAACGGACGAGGAGCAGAAAGCGCTGTTTGAGGAGTATCTGGGCGAAGCGCTCGTTTCGGCTGAAATTGTTCCCGATGCTTCCCGGGCGATCGACGCGATTACGCAGGCCTCCTTCAAAGGGGAGGAGAAATTCCGCGCGCTGATCCTCGGAAAATCCCATGAGGGTGAGGGGAACGTCTTCCAGATTGCTTCGTATTTCCATTCCGCCAATCCGGAACTCCCGATCATACTCGCGAGTGACGACAACTGGGAGGAAATCGAATATCAGGCGAACCGCAACGGGATCCATACATTCATCCCGCTGCCGTTTTTCCGTAAATCGCTGCTCAACTCGATCAACCACGCGGTTCTCGGCGAATCCGATGAGGACCGTTCTCCGTATCCGCAGCTTGCGGGCAAAAAGATCCTGCTTGTTGAGGATAACATGATCAACCGCGAAATCGCCGGGGAGCTGCTTTCGGTGACAAACGCGAAGGTTCTCACGGCGGAGAACGGACAGGAAGCCGTGGAGCGCTATCTCTGTGAGGAGGAGGGCTCGCTGAGCCTGATCCTGATGGATATCCAGATGCCCGTGATGGACGGCTATGAGGCCGCGGCGAAAATCCGCGGAAGCGGGCGTCGCGACGCTGCGACGATTCCGATCTTCGCGATGACCGCGAACACTTTTGCCGAGGATATCGCGAAGGCGAAAACCGCAGGGATGAACGGCCATATCGGCAAGCCGATCGATATGAACCTGCTGATGCAGACGCTTCGCATGATCGAAACATAATCCGAGTATCATTCTACTTTCAGGGAAAGGAGGATTCCGCATGCAGCCGTATCAGGAGGAGTATATCCGCAATTTGAAGGAAATCGCGGATCTGCGGCGTTTTTACCGCGACGAAGAACCGGATTTCGAACGCTGGTATCAGAACCGCAAAGCATGCGACGACAGAATCCGCGCGCTTTCCCGGGAAAACAACGAGTTGCTCGGGCGGGAGCTTTTCCCCTCGCTCGACGGGCTTTTCGGGGCAGACGGCGCCGTGATCGCCGATCTGGAGGAATTCTCCGACGCATTGATGGACTGGAAAACAAATCTCGACGTCGGCGTCTACGTCGCGATCCATGACGCGCTGCTCAGTTTCTACCGGATCAGAAAAAGCCGCAACGACATCATCCGCGAGCTATACAAGCTCGGAATGGGTTTGTATTATCTGCGCACCTTCCTGACCGGTGTGGATGATGAGGAATCGGACGCGCTGCGTATCCGCAACGGGATGTTCTTCACCGAGGCCGCTTCGTACCTGCGTTACTTTGAAGAGATCGACGATGAAGCCACCAGAGGCTACATCATCCGCGCCTTCGC
>CACZON010000059.1 GCA_902782805.1 Oscillospiraceae bacterium | reverse complement strand
ATCACGCGGTCCGTTTCCGGAAGTTCGCAGATCAGTCCGTCGGGAACGACGTCGGTCGAATAAACCGCGCTGACGCCTTTGAGCGAATCAACGAACGGACGGATCCGATCAAGGATCTTCCGGTTCATTTCCATCGCCTTTGCCGGGCTCGGAAACGTATCGCGGCGGGTGGTTACAATCCCGAGCGTAACAGCCTGAAAATCATACATTTTAAATTCCTCCTTCGGTCGAAAAGCAATCATCAAAAATCAATTTGCGGATACCGAATAAATCATACCACGTTTCCGCCGCCGAATCAATCCTTTCAAAGAAAATGAACGATTGGCCCGCAGTTTTCCGGTATGATTGACAAATCCGCACAAAAAGGGGTAAAATGAAGCTGTAAAGGAGATGTTGGCTATGAGAAAACACAAATTGCTCAAAAACCGCTACGTTGCGCTCGCACTGAGCTTGAGCTTTGTGGTCGTCGTCTATATCCTTCTGACGCATATCAAGACCGTTTTCAGCGTAATTTCGAAGATCATCGGTTATCTCTCGCCGCTGATCTGGGGAATCGTGATCGCCTATATTCTTTGGCCGATCGTGCGATTTTCCGAAAAGCGGCTGTTCTTCAAGCTGAAAAAACACGGCGTTCGCCGCGCCCTCTCCCTGGTTCTCACAATCGTCATCTTCCTTGCGTTCCTCTCCTTTCTCGCATTTTCACTGGTCCCGAATATCATCGCGAGCGTCGAGTCGCTTTCCGAGAACCTCAGTTCCTATATCAGCTCCGCAAAAGAGTTTATCGCGAACATCGAAAACAACCTGCATGCGCGCGGAATCAACCTGAATATCGAGGATCTCATCGGTTCCTGGGACAATACGCTCAAGAGCATCATCTCATGGCTGCCGCAAAGCATCGAATCGCTCGCCGGCACCTTCTACGAGATCGGATCCGGCATCTTCAACGGTCTGATCATCTTCGTCATCGCGATGTATCTCCTCGCAGATAAGGAGCGGATGATTGCCTTTACGAAAACGGTTGAGGAAGCGATCGTTCCCGACAAATGGCGCATAAAGCTCGATCATTTCCTTCAGAACTGCGACCGGATCTTCTCCCGCTATATCCGGACGAATTTCCTCGACGCGCTGATCGTGGGAATCGCCTCGCTGCTCTTCCTTCTGATCTTTAATATGCCTTATGCCGCGCTGATCAGCGTAATCGCCGCGATCTGCAACATGATTCCGACCTTCGGACCGATCGTTGCGTTCGTCGTTTCCGGATTGCTGCTCGTTTTCTCGAATCCATGGTACGCGTTCTGGTACCTCGTCTTTGCGATCGTGGTCCAGGCGCTCGACGCCTACTTTATCAAGCCGAAGCTTTTCGGCGGTTCGCTCGGTCTCCCTTCGGTCGTAACGCTTACTTCCATCATCATTTTCGGCAGGATTTTCGGACTTCTGGGCGTTCTGATCGGCGTTCCGCTCGCGGCAATTCTTTATTATCTGCTTCAGCATTTTATCCGCAACGCGCAGGAAAAGAAAAAAAGGAAAGCGCTCGCGGTAGAGGCCGCCTCGGTTTCTCTCAATGAGACGACAGCCGAACCGCCGGTCGCACCGATAAAAAAACACGAAGAGGAGTAACAGATGAAGCAGCTCCTTCAATACGACGTTTTCGAAGCGGAATTTGAGGGAATCCGGGAAGGAAATCCCTTCCTTGAGCGCGAGATCTTCGGCGAATTCCGCTGCTCCGGGAATACGCAGCGCGTCCGCGGCTTTTACGACGGCGACGGCCGGTATATCGTACGGTATCTCCCGATGTATGCCGGAGAATACAACTACCGGGTCTTTGGAAATTTCGCCGAAACGGAATTCACCGGCAGCTTTACCGCCCTGCCGCATCGAACGCAGAATCACGGGATCGTGAACGTATCCAAGAAAACGCACTTTTCCTATTCCGACGCGAATCCCTGCCTCCCGCTCGGGACGACCTGTTACGTCTGGCATCTCCAGACGCCCGCACTGTATGAAGAAACGCTCGAAACACTTGCGGCTTCACCGTTTCGGAAAATCCGTTTCTGTGTTTTTCCGAAGCATTACGTCTACAACTTCCGCGATCCGGTCTGCTTCCCTTTCGAGGGCGAGCCGATGGACGCTTCGATCCTGACCGAGGAGAATTTTGAAGATTATTCCGTGGACCAAAGCGGGAATCATTTCGATTTTTCTCGGTTTAACCCGGCTTATTTCCGGATCGTTGAAAAAGCGATCCGCGATCTCGAGGCGATCGGTATCGAAGCGGATCTGATTCTCTTCCATCCTTACGACCGTTGGGGGTT
>CACZON010000058.1 GCA_902782805.1 Oscillospiraceae bacterium | reverse complement strand
TCAGTTCATAGATCTTCGGGCGGTTTTCGGTTCGATAGCTGCGTACCTGCTCCACAAGCGCCGGATCGAGCTCGTTTTCCGTCCATGGAATATCGCCCCGGGCTTTTCCGACTCTTTGGGTAATTCCCTCCAGGCAGACCGCTTCGCTGTAATCGAGAAAGATCACCGTATCGCAGCGTAAAAAGCGCGGCTCGTACGTCCGGCTGTAGTCGCCGTCGATGATCCACGCTTCGCCGCGCAGGATCTTCTCCAGCCTGCAGTCGAATTCTTCGCGTGTGATATGCGTCCGGTCTGCCCGCCACCAGACGTTGTCAAGATGATAAAGCGGCAGCGCGGCACGCCGCTGCAGGTCTTTCGCAAACATGCTCTTCCCGCTTCCGGAGCAGCCGAGCACGATGATTCTGTTTCCGATCGCCGGTTTTTCCATATTCGTCTCTCTGAAAATCATGAATTTCGATCACGGTTTCTGCCGCGTGTCAGTACGACGGATGACCGGAACGGATCTTCACGGATCTTTCTGTCTCCCGCCGGATCCTTTTTACAGAACCGGATAGAGCAATTTAACGATCACCGGGTAGAAGGCCGTCGTACATACCAGCCGGGTGATCTGCAGAACGGTTACGATCGCGGGATCCGCGCCGAAATCCTCCGCGACCAGCGCAGATTCCGACGCGCCGCCCGCCGAAGAGGAAAGCATCGCGGTGGCAATGTCGATCTTGCAGGTTTTGCTGATAATCATCGCAATCAGGACGTTGATCAGAACGAAGCCCATCGTGATCAGAACAGCGGGAATCAGCGCCTTTTTCAGATTCCCGAGGGATTCGTACGTCACGGTTACGCCGATCAGCGCGCCGCTCATCATCTGGGTGATCTGCCTTACGATCCTCGGCATATAGAGTTTTCCGGTGCCGAGGTTCACCGCCGCAGCAACGACCATACTTACGATCAGAACCAGCGTTGAAAAATCCATGAGCTGCGCCAACAACCAGCCGAGCACCCCGCCGATCAGCGCCACACCGGCCGAGAACGCGATTCGTTTCCGGCGGGTCCGGGGATCCATCGCGTCCCGTTTCTCCCTGGCGCGCCGTTCGGACTGTTCCGCCTTCTCCAGCGTTCCGCTTCTTCGCGAAAGGATTCTGACGATGGGCATGGATACGAAGTAGACGCTCATCAGGCGCAGCGCCTGCAGCACGGCGACAACCGCCGCGTCGCCGTTGAGATCCATCGTCATCAAGGTCATATCCTGCATTCCTCCCGGGGCTACGGAAAACAGAGAAGTCACCTCGTCAAGCCCGGAGTTATAGTAGAGAACAATGCCCATCCCAAGGCACAGGCTCAGAATGATCACGACCAGAATCACGGCCGGCTTGATCAATGTGAGGAGCTTTCTGAGCGTATCGCGGGTCACGGACATTCCGATAAAAAGCCCCGCCACCGCCTTGGTGACGTTCTTCATCCCGCTGTACATAAACATCCGGCCCGTAAACACGTTGAGAACGCCGACGAACAGCAAAGCTCCGACCAAAGGCCCCGCCGGGACCTTCAGCTTCCGAAACAAAAATCCGCCGGCCAGCGCCGCCGCGATCGTTGCCAAAAACCACAAAAGCTCAGACATAACCTCTGCCCTTTCCATTGCCGCATCCGATCCGAAACGGTCCGGACCGGATTACAGTTCCGTACACTTTTCCTTCTATTCGTCGTGCGATTTTTTAATGATCCGGTCATCCACTGATTGAACGGCGGATTCTCCCGGCTCCAGAATCAGGAAGTCCTCTTCGTTCCAATCGCCCGCTATAAACCGTTTCAGCAGACTCAGGTCGCCGGTCAGCTCGTGATAATTCCAGCCGAAGTACTCGGCGGATTCCTTCGTTGCGGCGCTGTACCGTTCGTTGTCTCCGAACGGCATTCTGACAAAAGCGGCGTTATGATAGTTCTTAAGGCCATCGGTCGCCTCCAGCAGATATTCGACCGTTTCCTCGTCATACCCCATCGCTTCGTATCTCTTTTTGGCGCGCTCCTGCCGTTCTTTTCCGGGCACGCCGCCGTTTTCGATCCAGCTTGCCGTGTACCAGTAACAGCCGGGAAATTCCGCAAAGCAGGATGCGTACCGCTCCTTTGAGCCGAGAAACAGCGTGATGCAATCGTGGGCGCGCGGGATTACGATACGGTGATTCCGGGCGCAAATGCCCGCCACTGCGTTGGAACAAAGCCCGTAGCCGAGCAGGATCGCGTCAAAATCTTTCGGATCGTCGCCCGCCTCTCTGCCGCGGATCCGGTACGAATGAGGATCGTTTCCGGCTTCGATCGCGTCGATTTCCTGCTGCAGCAGAGAATGGAGCAGTTCCGGTTCCGTATGATATCCCTGCCGCATCCACGTAACGTCGATCATATTATCCGATATCGCCGCAACGTATGATAACTCCCGAAAAAGCGCCTTGCAGGCGAGCAGTTTTAATCTCATAAAGTTCCTCCGATCGCCTGCATCCTGATGATTTTCCTTGGAAAACTCATCGTTTTTACGGCTTCGACAGAAGATAGTTCACAATATACTCGTTGACTTTGCTCAGTTTTCGTTCGCCCATCCACGGAGAAGTGTCGAACATCATCACGTTCTTGCTGGTTTCGGTGAACGGCGTCCATTCGATCAGACCGAGCCCGTTCGGATTTCCGCTGATCACGAAATTCGCCCAGTACTGGCTCATCTGGCGGGCAAGGTCGAAATCGCTGCCGGTGTAATCTCTCCAGTCGCGCGACAACGCTTCGTTGATATACCAGAGTTCCTCCCCGTGATACGCGCCGGCGCCGTCTCCCGGCGCACGACGGATGATGCAGTAGAGATAGGCAGGCTTCATTCCGTTTTTAAGCTGGGTTTCCGCGAACAGGCGGGAACGCATCGCGCCGTTGTCGAGCAGCGCATCGCTCAGTTCCCCATCCTTCAGTGAATCGCAGAGCGCCTCAAATTCCTTTGCCCGGTCTCCGAAATTCTCGGCGGCGTACGCCGGAACGTTCTTCCTGGTCAGCACGCTCGTGGGACGCATCCCTTCGTCTCCGGTATGTCCGACGATATAGCGAATGTCGTGATTTCTTCCGTGATAATAGGTTTCTACCGGGTCTTCCGGGAACACGTATCCATCGATGACTCCGCGGAAATGACAGAGTTTCCGCTCGGTTTTGAGATAAGCTGCCTTGAGCTCCTCGCAGCTCAGTTTTCGCATTTCGGCGAGGTTCCTGCATCCGCAGATCTTCATATATTCATCGCCGCGCTGCGCCGCGTCTTCTTCGGTGATCCAGAACGGGCTGCTTTCCGCTCCGTGATCCGGATCCATGAAGTCGCGGGTGGTCGGACCGCTCTGAATGATGCAGCCTACCATATCCCCTTTCGTCAGAGGCGTAGCTGCCAGCGCCGTTACGGCAACCGCGCCGGAAGAATGACCCATGATCGTGATCCGGTCCGGATCTCCGCCGAAGTTCGCGATATTTCTCCGGGTCCATTTCAGCGCGGCGATCTGATCGAGATAATAGATATTGCCCATGGATCCGTAAGGATTCTCTTCCTTCATTTCGGAAACGGAGAGCATTCCCAGCGGTCCGGTGCGATAGTTGAACGAAACAAATACCACGCCGCGCTTGCACATGGCTTCGCCGTCATACTGCGGTCGGTTCGAGTATCCGCCCATAAAAGCACCGCCGTAGTTCCAGAACAGTACGGGAAGCTTTTCGTCTCTGCTCTTTGCAGGCGTCCAGACGTTGATATACAGGCAGTCCTCGCTCATCGTAAAGCGGGTCTCCGGGGGGCCCATGAACTGGTAGGGGATGTTCCCGAACCGGCTGCAGTCCCGCACGCCCTCCCAGGGTTCCGCGGGCTGCGGATGCCGCCAGCGAAGCTCCCCGACCGGTGGCTTCGCGTAGGGAATTCCCCGAAATACGGTAAAATGCGGATTGTTGCCGGGAATTCCGCGCACACGTCCGGTTTCGGTATCTGTCTCGATCAAGGCGTAACCATCGCGTCCATACGGGAATGTCATTCTGGATTCCTCCTTTTTCTCGCTTTGCTTTATGTTTGTTTCATTCTGTTTTGCATCGTTATCGGCCGTTTCCGGAAAACCGTTCGTTGATTTTATTCAACAGCCCCGACAAACGCCCTGAAAATTTTCCGGCTGTTTTCATCCGTCCGCCAGGAAAACTCAGGATGCCACTGTACCGCCCAGAGGAAGCGATGATCCGGCTTGTAAAGCGCTTCCGTTATCGCGTCCGGAGCTATTGCCATTGCCGCAAGGCCCGGAGCGATCGTTCTGACCGCCTGATGGTGGCAGCTGTTTACCGTTATCTCCCGCGCCCCAAGGCAATCAAAGAGCGGGGACTCTTTCAGAACGGAGACCGGATGCGCCGGCAAATCATACGGAGGCTTCTGGTGGTGCACGGTTTCGGACGGATGCTGCGTCGGGAGATCCTGATACAGGGTTCCGCCCAGTGCGGCGTTGATCAGCTGAATCCCGCGGCAGATTCCGAGCACCGGTTTGTCGGTCCGGATCGCTTCGTTCAGTACGGCGATTTCCATTGCGTCGCGTTTTTCGCAAACCTCCACCAATCCTTCCAGCGGTTTCTCGTGATACAGCTTCGGAGAAACGTCGTGTCCTCCCGTAAGCAGGAATCCTCCGCAGAAGCTCATCAGCTGCGAGAGTTCCCGCGCATCCGAAGTAAAGGGGAAAATAACGGGAATACCGCCGGCTTCCCGGATCCCGTCCAGATATCCCGGCAGCATCCAAAGGCTGTCTTTTCTTTCGTCCCACAGCGGCATTACGCCTATGACCGGTTTGATAAGGATCCCCCTTTTCGTTGTAAAGTGTTTTCGCTTGTCACAGTATATGCAACAGCAGCAAGCCCGGAACCACTGTATCTTTTGCAGTCGCGGATTTCCGGCAGGCGTCTGTCGCTTCCTGCGCTGTACGGCAGGATCCTTTTGCGTTCGCAAAGCGATTTTTCATGATGATCGGTCAAGATCCCGTCCGCCGCTTTTTTCACGGAATTCTTCGCTGCTTTTTTGAGGAAGCGTTCCATGAAAATTATACCGCAGCAAACAGCCGTTTTCAAGCGTTGAGGCCGAATCGCTTTTCCCGGTCGTTTACGCTTACGCAGATCAGAAAAGCCCTCTTTCGCCGAAAACGGCAAAAGAGGGTTACTTTTTGATGCTCGTTTCACTCCGAAACCGGATCACGAACGGCTGCCGGCACGGCCGAACGGTGCGGGATC
>CACZON010000057.1 GCA_902782805.1 Oscillospiraceae bacterium | reverse complement strand
GAAAAACGCGCAGGAACTGCTCTCCAAGGAAGACGTTGACGGCGGTCTGATCGGCGGCGCTTCCCTCGAGCTGCTCGAAGGCAAGATCCTGCCCGGCATCGCCTGCCTCAACGACAAAGACTGATTCTGCCCGCCCTTCAAAAAACGAGACGAAAGGATTTAGAATATGAAAAAAGAACTCCGTAAAGCGGTTATCGCCGGCAACTGGAAAATGAACAAAAACCCCGAAGAGGCCAAGCAGCTTCTTTCCGAGATCGCTCCGCTCGTCAAAGACGCCGGATGCGAAGTCATTGCCTGCGTTCCCTATATCGACCTCTACGCTGCGCTCGAAGCGACGAAGGGTACCAACGTCAAGATCGGCGCCGAAAACTGCTATTGGGAAAAATCCGGCGCGTTCACCGGCGAAGTTTCCGCTAAAATGCTCGCGGATATCGGCGTTCCCTACGTCATCATCGGCCACAGCGAGAGAAGAACCTACTTCGGCGATACCGACGCGACCGTTCAGAAACGCGTTCGCGGCGCGCTCGACGAAGGCCTGACCGTGATCCTCTGCGTCGGCGAATATCTCGAGCAGCGTGAGCTCGGCATCACCGCCGAAATCGTCTCCATGCAGACGAAGATCGCGCTCCAGGGCGTTTCCGAAGAAGAACTCAAGCGTCTGATCATCGCCTACGAACCCGTCTGGGCCATCGGCACGGGCAAAACCGCTACCGCCGACCAGGCGCAGGAAGTCTGCAAGCTGATTCGCGACGTTGTCGCCGGCCTTTACACGAAGGAAGCTGCCGATGCGCTGACGATTCAGTACGGCGGCTCCATGAACGCGAAAAACGCGCAGGAACTGCTCTCCAAGGAAGACGTTGACGGCGGTCTGATCGGCGGCGCTTCCCTCAAGGCCCCCGATTTCGCAGCAATCGTCGAAGCAGCTACGAAGGGCTGATTTTTCTGGCAATGCGCTCTCCCGCATCCTGCGGGAGAGCATTCTCTTGTCTACCATCAACGGAAAGGATCAAACTGCATGAAAAAACCGCTTATCTTAATCATCATGGACGGCTTCGGCATCGCCCCGCCCGAAGGAAACGCGATCTACGCGGCAAAAACGCCGAACCTCGACCGTTATTTCTCCACGTATCCGACCACGCAGATCGGCGCTTCCGGTCTCGACGTCGGTCTGCCGGACGGTCAGATGGGCAACTCCGAAGTCGGCCATACGAATATCGGCGCCGGAAGAATCGTCTATCAGGAGCTGACCCGCATCACGAAATCGATCGGCGACGGCGATTTCTTCGAGAACGAGGCGTTCCTCAAAGCGATTGAAAACGTCAAGAAGCACGGCACCGCGCTGCACCTGATGGGCCTCGTCTCCCCCGGCGGCGTCCACAGCCATGAAACCCACCTCTACGGTCTTTTGGAGCTTGCAAAGCGCAACGGACTTGAAAACGTCTACGTCCACTGCTTCCTCGACGGGCGCGACGTTCCCCCGGCCTCCGCGTCCGGCTACGTTCAGAACCTTCAGGACAAGATCCGCGAGATCGGCGTCGGCAAGATCGCAACGGTCGAAGGCCGCTACTACGCGATGGACCGCGACAACCGCTGGGAACGAGTGGAAAAGGCTTACGCCGCGCTCGTCTACGGCGAGGGCGTTCAGGCTGATGACCCGGTCAAGGCGATCGAGGATTCCTATAAAAACGAAGTGACCGACGAATTCGTTCTGCCGATCGTCTGCCAGAAGAACGCAGGGATCAAAGCGAACGATTCGATCATCTTCTTCAATTTCCGTCCCGACCGCGCGCGGGAGATCACGCGCACCTTCGTCGATCCGGATTTTAAAGGCTTCGAGCGCAGAAACGGCTTCTTCCCGCTCTGCTACGTCTGCATGACGCAGTATGATGCGACGATGCCCAACGTCGATATCGCCTTTAAGCCCGAAAAGCTGACGAACACCTTCGGCGAGTATATCGCAAAGAACGGCCTGACCCAGCTGAGGATCGCGGAAACGGAAAAATACGCCCACGTAACCTTCTTCTTCAACGGCGGTGTTGAGAAACAGTACGAGAATGAAGACCGCCGGCTGATCGCCTCCCCGAAGGTTGCGACCTACGACCTCAAGCCCGACATGAGCGCCAACGAAGTGACCGAGGAACTTCTCTCCTGCATCGCTTCCGATCGCTATGACGTCATTATTCTGAACTACGCGAACTGCGATATGGTCGGCCATACCGGCGTCTTTGAAGCGGCGGTCGCCGCGGCGGAGACCGTCGATACCTGTGTCGGCCGGATCGTTGAAGCCATCCTTGCAAAAGGCGGCGCCGCGCTGATCACCGCGGACCACGGCAACGCCGACCGCATGCTCGACGACGACGGCGTGACTCCTTTCACCGCCCATTCGACGAACCCGGTTCCCTTCTGTGTTGTCGGTTATCCCTGTAAGCTGCGTGAAGGCGGCGTTCTCGCCGACATCGCTCCGACCATGCTTCGGATCCTCGGCCTGCCCCAGCCGCCCGAGATGACGGGAAAGAGCATCGCCGAATAACAAAACCGCAAAAAGCCTGCCGGATGGCAGGCTTTTTTGTTTACAAATCGCTTCCCGGATGATACAATAAATTCAAAGCAAAGTCCGCCCGACCGAAACCGGGCAAACGGCAGACAGGAGATTCCCATGAACCACGTGATTATCCCGAAAGACTACCAGAACCGGATGAGCCTCTACGAAACGCAGAAGGCGATCGGCCTGATCAAGCGTCTTTTTGAAGACCGCCTCTGCGGCGCGCTGCATCTCGAGCGTGTCTCCGCACCGCTGTTTGTCGACGGTGCGACCGGCCTCAACGACGACTTAAACGGCGTCGAACGCCCGGTATCCTTCGATATTCCCGCCACCGGCGGCGAAGGCCAGGTCGTTCATTCTCTCGCAAAATGGAAGCGCCTCGCCCTCTGGCAGTACGGCTTTGCCCCCGGCACGGGGCTCTATACCGATATGAACGCGATCCGGCGCGACGAGACGCTCGACAATCTCCATTCCGTCTACGTCGATCAGTGGGACTGGGAAAAGGTCATCACAAGAGAGGAGCGCAATCTCGATACGCTCAAAGAAACGGTTCGGAAAATCGTGGACGCGATCTGCACCACGAGCGAAACGATCCGCGCGATCTTCCCCCTTGTCGATATCCGCCTGAGCCGCGAGATCGCTTTCATCACGACGCAGGAGCTCGAGGACCGCTGGCCGGATCTGACGCCGAAGGAGCGCGAAAATGCGTTCGTTCAAGAGCATCCTACGACCTTTATCATGCAGATCGGCGGCGCGCTGCGTTCCGGAAAACCCCACGACGGACGCGCTCCGGACTACGACGACTGGTCTTTAAACGGCGACATCCTCTTCTGGGACGATATCCTCGGCGAAGCGATCGAGATCTCCTCGATGGGCATCCGCGTCGACGAAGCGGCGATGGACCGCCAGCTTACCGTCGCCGGCTGCGATTCCCGCCGCGCGCTTCCCTTCCATCAGCTTCTGCTGTCCGGAAAGCTTCCGCTGACGATCGGCGGCGGGATCGGCCAATCGCGGCTGTGCATGCTGATCCTCGGAAAAGCGCATATCGGCGAAGTGCAGTCTTCGATCTGGGACGAAAAGACGGTCGAGCTCTGCAAAAAAGCCGGCATCATCCTCTTATAGCGAACAAGCTCCGCCCATCCGCGGAGCTTTTCTTTTTTTCCCGGCGCTCTTGAAGGAAGCGCGCAAAAAGGGTATACTGGAATTGTGCGGAACGGGTTCGCAGGAAGCGTTCCGCTCATCATAAAAAACGAAAACGGAGGAATTTTCATGGGCAAATTTATCGGTTTAAGTCAGTACAAAGCGCCGTTCTCCTATGAACTTGCCGGGAAGCATTTCCAGATTGTCATGGATAACGGAAGCGAGTATTCCCTCTTCTTCGTCGACGGAGAAACGGTTCAGGTCGCAAAAAAGGGCGAAGCCTACCTCTTTGAAACCTACGAATGTCTCAAAGGAGACGATACCACCTATCTTGTTCATATCCAGCCTACGGCGGGAAAAGGCCTTGAAAACTGGAGCCTCGTTCTCGATACCGAACAGCGTCTCGTCACCTTCGTCCTCATGGAGGAAGGCTACGATCCGAAATTCCCG
>CACZON010000056.1 GCA_902782805.1 Oscillospiraceae bacterium | reverse complement strand
GGCAACCGCGGCCTGTGCGCCCAGCCATGCCGCCTCGATTTCAAAAACCCGCTCGGTCGTCGCTATGCGCTTTCGCTGCGCGATCTCTCGGCAATCGACTTCGTCGACGATCTGATCGCGGCCGGAGCTGCGTCCTTCAAAATCGAGGGGCGGATGAAACGTCCCGAATACGTCGCCGCGGCAACGGCGGCGTTTCGCGAAAAGCTCTCCGGCGGCGCGCCGGATCTTTCCGAGCTTGCGGCGGTCTTCTCGCGAAGCGGGTTTACCTGCGGATACCTCATCGGCGAGCGCGACGCGCGGATGTTCGGCGTGCGGACCAAAGAGGACGTAGCGGCCTCGGCCGGAAGTCTGAAAAAAATGGCGGCAATCTACCGCACGGAGCGCAAAAGCGTTCCGCTTTCCATGCGCCTGGCGCTTTCAGGGGCGCAGACGCGGCTGACCGTTTCCGATGGGGAAAACGAGATCGAGGAGATTGCCTCCGGCGCCGAAACAGCGCTCAAATCGCCGCTGTCGGCGCAGCGCGCAGAGGAACAGCTTGCCAAAACGGGCGATACGCCCTTTTTCCTGAAAGAATTTGCGTTTGAAAATCCGGAGGATCTGACGCTTCCGGTCTCGGCGCTCAACGCTCTGCGCCGTTCGGCGCTCGAAAAGCTGCTTGCGATTCGTGAGATGCCGAAGAAACACGCGTATTTTCCGCCGAAGGAAGAAAAAACGCTGCCTCGCCGCCGAAAAAAAACGCCCGCGGCGTTTTGGGTGCGCCTCGAGCGCGCCGACCAGCTCGGCGATTTTCCGGATGCGGAAAAAATCATTCTGCCGATTTTCGAGCTGGCAAAGCATCCGGATCAAATCGGTGAGAACACGGTCGGCGAGATCCCGCCGCTGCTGTTCGGAAAAGCCGAAGAAACGGCGCTTTCTCAGCTTTTGCGCCTTCGGGAACTCGGTCTTCGCGAAACGTACTGCGAGAACGTCGGCGCGTTTTACCTCACGGAAAAGGCGGGTCTCCTTCCGCGTGCCGGAGCGCTTCTCAATATCACGAACAAAGCCTCGCTCGCACAGTACGAAACGCTCGGAGCGATCTCCGCAACGCTCTCCTTTGAGCTGCGCCTGCGCGCGGCGGAGGAGATTGAGGGGAATGCGGCACGCGGGATCCTCGCTTACGGTCTGCTGCCGCTGATGCATATGCGATCCTGCCCGCTGCGCACCGAAAAAGGCTGCGGCGCCTGCCGCGGGGGCGGCGAGCTGACCGACCGCATGGGAATTTCCTTCCCGGTCCTCTGCCGGGGACGCGAATACTCCGTCCTGCTCAACAGCCTTCCGCTCTATATCGGCGACGAGGACCTTTCCGCCTTCGATTACGCGCTGCTTTCCTTTACGAACGAGCCGAAAGCGCGCTGCGAAGAGATTTACCGAAGCTTCCGGCGCGGAGAAAAGCCGGAATTTGCGCGTACGCGCGGCCTGTATTTCCGCGAACTGCTCTGAAAAAAAGAGGGATCGATATGACGAAACGAAACTATCAGAAGGAGCTCGAGCAGATCCTCGCCGAAAACGCGGCGAAGAACCTGCGCCCGAAGCTGCTGCTTCACGTCTGCTGTGCGCCCTGCAGCAGCTACGTCCTCGAATATCTCTCCGATCTTTTCGAGATCACCGTCTTCTACTATAACCCGAATATCGGCGACGAAGCCGAATACGAAAAGCGCCGCGCGGAAGCGGAGCGCTTCGTTTCCGAAGCGTTTCCCGCCGGGAAGATCCGATTCCTCGCCGGCGAGTGGCGTCCGTATGAATACTACGATGCCGTAAAAGGACTCGAGGCGCTCGGCGAGGGAAGCGAGCGCTGCCGCAAATGCTTTGCGCTGCGTCTTTCTCAGACCGCAAGGCTCGCCTTTCACGGCGGATACGATTATTTTACCACGACCCTGACGATCAGCCCGCTGAAAAACGCCGACGTCCTCAACGAGGAGGGGGAAAAAGCGGCGCAGATCTGGGGCGTCAAATTTCTTCCTTCCGATTTTAAAAAGCGCGACGGATACAAACGCTCGATTGAGCTTTCCGCGCAGTACGGACTTTACCGCCAGAATTACTGCGGCTGTGAATTCTCGAAAAAAGAAGCGGCGCAGCGCGGCCAAAACTGCTGAACAAAAGTCCGCGGAATTTCTGCGGGCTTTTTTCTGCGAACGGCGTGATCCGTTGATAAACGCTCTATATTTCGCTAAAATAAAAATAGATCAGAATTAAGGAGGACAATCCTATGGCATTCGATTATTCCCACCGTAAAAGCAGCCGAAAAATAAAGCTCGTCGACGGGCACGGAACGCCGATTGCGAACCGCGAGATTCTCGCTTCGCAGAAACGCCACGAATTCCTGTTCGGCGCGGTCTTTTTCGAGATGGTACCGTACCTTGCGGGGAAGCTCGATCCCGAGCGCGCACAGCTCTGCGCGCAGGATTTCGAGAAAATGAAAGCGGTTTTCAATCAGACGACGATGTCTTTCTATCTCGGACGATACGAGCCCGAAGAGGGGAAACCCGATTTTGAGGATACGATGCGCGGCGCGAAATTCTTCCGGGAGAACGGCTTTACCGTAAAGGGACACCCGCTCTGCTGGCATACCGCCTGCGCGGACTGGCTGATGCAGTATCCCGATGAAACGATCCTCGAAAAGCAGCTCGCGCGGATCCGCCGCGACGTGACCGCGTACCGCGGGGTGATCGATACCTGGGACGTGATCAACGAGGTCGTCATCATGCCGGTGTTCGATAAATATGACAACGCGATCACCCGCATCTGCAAGCGCTACGGACGCGTCGGCCTTGTCAAAATGGTCTTCGACGCGGCCTTCGAATCCAATCCGAACGGAACCTTCCTGATCAATGATTTCAACACTTCGAAGGATTATTCGAATCTGCTTGCGGATTGCTTTGCCGCCGGAGCGAAGATCAATACGATCGGGATCCAGTCCCACCAGCACCAGGGCTACTGGGGCGACGAAAAGCTCTACGAGGTTCTCGACCGCTATTCGAAGTTCGGTCTGCCGATCCATTTTACCGAGAATACCTTTACCTCCGGTCATCTGATGCCCGAAGAGATCGTCGACCTCAACGATTATCAAATCACGGATTGGCCGAGCCTGCCCGAATATGAAGAACGCCAGCTTCGCGATACCGAGAATATGGCGCGGATCCTCTTCGCTTCGCCGAAGGTCGAGGCCTTTACGATCTGGAATCTCCAGGATCGCGGCGCCTGGCTTCACGCGCCTGCCGGCTGGCTGCGCGCGGACGGCAGCGAAAAGCCCGTCTATACCCGCATGAAAGAGATCATCACGCAGGAATGGATGACGAAAAACCTGAAGCTCGTCACAGACGAAAACGGCGAAGCAGAGCTTTCCGGTTTCCGCGGCGACTACGCGATCGAAGCCGAAGGGAAGACGTTCGAAGTATCGCTTCGCAAAAATTCGCTTGCCGAGCCCGCAGTCCTTACGCTCGAATAAACTGCAGAACCGCAAAGAAAGCGCCTGAATCATCAGGCGCTTCTTTTTTTGATCCGGATGCTATTTTGCTGCGGCTTCGCATAGATATCAATAAAAAAACATCCGGAGGAAGAACATGAAACGGTTCCTTTCGATTCTGCTCGCGGCAATGATTCCGCTGCACGCAGCGGCGACCGCTTCGGCCGCCGAATTTCCGGAAATTTCCGCGCCGTCGGCGGTGCTGCTCGAAGTTTCAAGCGGAAAGATCCTTTTTGAAAAGAACGCGCGGGAGGTTCGCCCCTGCGGCGCGCTTTCGTCGCTCATGACGCTGCTGCTTTCCTTCGAGGCGATCGACCGCGGGGCACTGGAGCTTTCTCAGCAACTCCCCGCGAGCGCTGCGGCCGCCGCAGCCGGGGGCGTTGGGGTCTGGATCCGCGAAGGCGAGGCTCTTTCCTGCGACGAGCTGATCCGTGCGGTCGCCGTTGTGAGCGCGGGTGACGCCGAGGCGGTCCTCGCCGAAAAGCTCGCCGGAAGCATAGAAGTGTTTTCCGAACTGGCAAAGCAGCGCGCGCGGGAGCTTTCCGACGTACCGGATTCCTTTGTGCCGGACGTTTCCGGCGAATCGAAGGCGAGCGCCCGGGCTTTGGCGCAGATCGGCCGGGAGCTTTGTCTCAACGGGAGAATTTTCGATTATTCACGCTCGAGGATCGATTCGATCCGAGGCGGCGAGACCCAGCTCGTTTCGGCCAATTCTCTGCTCAAAACCTATTCCGGCGCCAACGGTCTGAAGACGGCTTCAACGCAGGCGGCCGGTGCCTGCATCGCGGCGAGTGCCGAGCGGGAGGGGATGACGCTTCTCTGCGTCGTCCTCGGCGCCGGGAATTCTCAGGAGCGGTTCAGCGACGCCGAAGCGCTGCTCGATTTCGGATTCGAACACTATTCGCTCGTAACGCCTGTGCTTCCGGCGTTGCCGAAGCTTCCCGTTTCGGGCGCGATGGAGCGCGAAGTTTCGCTTACTGCCGAAAAGCCGCAGCCGGTACTCTGCGAAAAGGGAAAAGAAAAGGAGCTTTCGGTCTCTCTGATTCTTCCGGAAGCGGCAGCAGCCCCGGTATTGCGCGGGGAAAAGGCAGGAACGGCGGAGATCCGCATCGGAGCGGAACCGGTACAGACGCTGGAGCTTTTTTACGAAACCGGAGCGGATGCGATTTCCTTTTCGCGTGTTTTGCGTCTTCTTTTTGATATTTTCATCACTTTCTGAGATTCTTACGATTTTGTGAAATCTTCTCTTTTCCTCTTGAAACCGTATCTCAAATAAGGTACAATAAAATTGAGCCGAAGGCGCGGCGGATCTGCGGCGCCGAAGAGTCTCTTGTATGAAACGAACGGAGGGGATTTTTATGGTTCAGTTACTGACCGGAACGAAAGGCACAGGGAAAACGAAGCGGCTGATCGCGAAAGCGAACGCGGCGGTGGAAGCTACGAAAGGCTACGTTGCCGTTGTTGCGATCGGATTGGATTTGAGATACGATATCAGCAAGCAGGCGCGGCTGATCAACGTGCGGGAATACAACGTGGAGGGCGAAGATATGCTCCTCGGATTCCTTGGCGGGATCTGCGCCGGAAATTACGATGTTACCGATATTTTTGTGGATTCTACGCTGAAGATCCTCGATACGAAGGATCCGGAAGTGATCAAGCGCTTTATCCGCAGGCTCGAAGCGCTTTCGAAGCAGACGAGCGCCAACTTCCTGCTTTCTGTATCGATCGAAACTTCTGCGATCGCCGACGTTGCCGACGACGTCATTCAGATCCTTAAAGATTAACCTGTTATTCCGTATCAGGCGGCGGCGAATTTCGCCGCCGTTCTTCATTTATTCAAAAAATAGGAGAATCGGACATGAACGTTTCATTAAAGGTGATCCGCGAGCAGGCTGCCCTCGCCGCGCGGGAGCTCTGCGAAAAAGCGAAGCTGAAAAGCGGCCAGATCGTGGTCGTTGGCTGTTCTTCCAGCGAAATCTGCGGCCGGAAAGTCGGCAGTGCTTCTTCGCCGGAAGTAGCGGACGCTGTTTTTGCGGGGCTGAACGAAGTTTTTTCGGAAAAAGGGATCTATCTCGCCGCCCAGTGCTGCGAACATCTGAACCGCGCGATCATTCTGGAACGCGCGGCGGCGGGGGACCGCGAGATCGTCAACGTCGTGCCCTTCCCGAAGGCAGGCGGATCCTTTGCGACCGCCGCGTGGCGCGAGTTTACCGATCCCGTTGCGGTGGAAGAGATCGCAGCCGACGCCGGGCTCGATATCGGAGGAACGCTGATCGGCATGCACCTTAAAAAAGTCGCAGTTCCGCTGCGGCTCTCGATCGATCATATCGGCGAAGCAATCCTGCTCTGCGCCCGTACCCGCCCGAAATTCATCGGCGGCGTTCGCGCGCACTACGATGAAACGCTTCTGTAGCACAAGGAGATTTCAATGGTTCTTTCCGTAAAGCATTTTGACGAGCTGACGCCGCGCGAGCTCTATGAGATCTACCGCCTGCGCGTCTCCGTATTCGTGGTGGAGCAGAACTGCCCCTATCAGGAGGTCGATCCGATCGATCCGGTCGCCTGGCATCTGACCTTGCACGACGGCGGGGAGATCGCCGCTTACGCGCGCGTTTTCCGCTATGCGCAGGATACCGCCGCGATCGGCCGCGTCATTTCCGTGCGCCGCCGCTGCGGGCACGGTACGCAGATCCTCAAAGCCGCGATCGAAACCGCAAAAAAGATCTATGCGCCGAAGATCATCACCCTCGAAGCGCAGGTCTATGCAAAAGAATTCTACGAAAAACAGGGCTTTCGCCAGGTTTCCGAGCCCTTCCTCGAAGACGGCATTCCTCATATCCGCATGCAGCTTTTTTCTTCGCAGGCCACGCGCTGAGAACAGTATGCTGGTTTCACGGCAGTACGTACAGTGTAACTCCGTTTGCTTCTTGTTTCGCCGGCCGCATTCTGATTTATTTCTCCGTTGCAAAATATCCCGGATCCGGATATAATGATTCTGAAAACGATCGTTTATTTAGTAATACCGTGTTTAAGTCCTTTTGGAGGGAATTTTAAAAAAGATGGATAATCTCGGCGTGATTTTGCTGATGATCCTGTTTGTGATCCTGTCGGCCTATTTTTCCGCAACGGAAACGGCCTATACCTCGTTTTCTCGCGTGCGTCTGATCGGCGCCGCGGAGCGCAAAGAGCGCAACGCGAAGCGCGTGCTTGAGTATTCCGAAAAATTCGATACGATCCTGTCAACGATCCTGGTCGGAAACAATATCGTGAACATCGCCCTTACGGCGATCGCAACGGCGATGTTCGTCCGCATCCTCGGCGGCAAGGGGCCTGCAGTCTCGACCCTCGTCGTAACCGTCGTCGTCCTGGTGTTCGGCGAAATTACGCCGAAAAGCCTTGCCAAGGAAAGTCCGGAAAAATTCGCGATGGCGACTTATCCGATCCTGCGCTTTTTTATGATCGTGCTGATGCCGGTTAATTTTGTCTTTACCGCCTGGAAAAAACTGATTTCCCGCATCTTCCGCAATCGCGACGATTACGTTACAACCGAAAAGGAGCTTTTGACGATCGTAGGCGAAGCGGAGCACGAGGGCGGGATCGACCGCCAGGAAAGCGAACTGCTGCGCAGCGCGATCGAATTCAACGCGCTCGTTGCCGAAGATATCCTGACGCCGCGCGTCGATATCGGCGCGGTTTCGCTGGAAGATACGCGCGAGCAGATCGCGCAGGTATTCCGCGAAACGGGTTATTCGCGTCTTCCGGTCTACGGAGATTCGCTCGACGATATCCGCGGTGTCCTTTATATGAAGGATTTCTATAACCGCGCCGTCGGCGAGAACGCGCCGATTTCCGAAATCATGAAGGAGATTATTTTCGTCTCTCCCACGATGAAGATCGACGATCTTCTCAAGAAAATGCAGACCGAAAAGCATCATATGGCGATCATCACCGACGAATACGGCGGAACGATGGGCCTCGTTACGATGGAGGATATCCTCGAAGAGCTTGTCGGCGAGATCTGGGATGAACACGACGAAGTCGTTGAGGAGATCACGAAACTCGGCGAATCCGCCTGGCGCGTCAAAGCTTCCTGCAGCTACGAAGACTTCCGCGAGCTTTTCTCGCTCGAAGGCGAAAGCGAAGCTTCTACCGCCGGCGGCTGGGTGATGGAGCAGCTCGGTAAAATCCCGGTGACCGGCGATACGTTTACCGCCGGGGGAATCTCCGTTGCCGTAACGAAGGCGGACGGGATGCGCATCCTCGAAATGATCGTGCGCGTCCTGCCGAAAACGCCTGCAGGGGAGGAAGAAGCGTGAAAAAAGGCTGCCTTTCCTCCTTTTCGCTGAAGCTGATCGCGATCGTTACGATGACGATCGATCACGTCGGCTACGTGCTCCTGCCGCGTTATTTCTTCCTGCGCGGGATCGGCCGGCTGGCGTTCCCGATTTTCTGCTTTTTGCTTTCCGAAGGCCTTTCCTATACGAAAAGCCGCCCGAAATATCTGCTGCGGCTTTCGGTCTTCGCCATTCTCGCCGAGGTTCCGTTCGACCTCGCCTTCAACCGCGCCTGGTTCGACGTTTCCGATCAGAACGTCTTTTTCACCCTGGCGCTTTCTTTCGGCGCGATCTGGTGCTATGATACGCTGCGAAGGCTTCCTGACGGGAATTTCTGGATCGCATTCTTGTCGATCTTTCCGTTCTGTGCGGCGGCGGAGCTTCTCAGAACGGACTACGGGATGTGGGGCGTACTCTTTGTTGCCGCGTTCTGGGTCCTGCGCGAAAAGCCGGTCTTCGCGATGCTCGCGTTCGCGGCGGTCAATATCGTCCTTTCGCTTTTCGATTCTCATATCGTCCAGATGTACGCGCTCTGCGCGATCCCGCTTCTGCTGCTCTACAACGGCAAAAAGGGATTCGTTTCCAACAAGTACGTCTTTTATGCCTATTATCCCTTCCATCTGCTTGTGATCCATCTGATCGAATGTTGGAAATACGGATTGTTATAATTCGCAAAATAAAAAGGCCTTTCCGAATCAACGGAAAGGCTTTTTGTTTTCGTTTATTTATTCGTTTCCTTCGCGGTAGATCATGCTGAAGTGGAAAATATCGAACGCGTTGCTGCCAAAAACGCCGTTTCCCTTTTTAAGATCATCGATCGCTGTGGAAACGGGGTATTGGATTGGGGTATACGCGCGCGAGTATTGAAGATTGAGCGCAAAGCCGGGGAAGTTTTCAAGCTCTTCGCCCGAAACGCAAATAACGAGATATCCGCGCCGTCTTATGCCTTCTTTCGGGAAGGAAAAAGCGGCGTACGCTTTATCGCCCGCGCCTTCGCGTACCGTTTCGATCGAGAAGAACGGAGAAGCGAACGTAGCGTTGGAAGGAGTATCGTAGAGCAGCTTGCCGCGAATTTCGCCGCTGATTTGAAGCGACGGTTCCTGGGAATCGATACATGCAAAGGCACAGATCGCTTCTGTGCCGAAATAATCAGGATCATGCTCCCAGGAAAAATGCTGCAAAAGAAGATATTCCGGTTTTCCCGCGTCACCCGCGAGCTTTACCGCGGCGCAGGAGAGACGCAGCGTACCGGGATTGCTTTGAGGATCATAGGGCGATCTCGTATTGGATTCAAAGCGCTGTTCTATGATACGGAGCGATTGCGCGCTCGCGGCAGGCAGAAGATCCTCGTCTGAAAAATCGTTCAGCAAATTTTCGGGATAGCCAAGCGCAAGAAGCTTTGTCCGGATCGCGCCGGATGAACCCGTATCCGCTGTCTCCCATTTCATCGGATACCGCCCGCCGAAGCGATAACCGATCGCGCCGGAGCACAAAACCGCGGCGGAAAGCAGAATACACAAAACCGCGGCGGGGAGCTTCACAGGCGCCGGAGTGAACGTGTAGCCGGCGCTGAAAAGTTCCGAAGCGACGCGCCGGATGCACAGGAGCAGGATCGGGTAAAGCGCGATCATCGCAAGCACGATCAGCGGGGAATTCGTTTGAAGCAGCGCGAGGATCAGAAACGCGCCGTACCACAGCAACAGGAGAAGCACGCTTTTCCCGCCCGGGTCGATTCCGGCTTTTTGCCGCACCGCGCGAAGGCCTTTCCAGAAGAAGAGGAGCAGCGCGATCGGGGTAAGGAGATAAAGGACAGACAAAGCTTTGCCGGGAAGCGTTCCGGTAAAGAAACTTTCGGCAAAGATCGTGGTATGAATTGCGAGCAGGAAAAGCTGATAGAGGCATCGCAGAATGCTTAACACAAAGCAGAGGAAAAAATCCTTGTTTTCGTTTCTCAGCATCCGAAAGCCGAGCACCATAAGAACCGAGCCAATTGCGGGTGCAATCAGATTCAGCGCCCAAAAGGAGAAGGTGAGGAGGGAGAGCGCGATTCCCCATAAAACGAGGCGAAACGCCCTGCGGGACGGGTGAACCGAATCCGCAATTTCGCTCGGGAGCATTTGAAATTCAGCGCTTAACAGGGCCGAACGGAGCAGATCGGTTTCTTTTTGTTCAGTCATGTTCCATTCCTCCCGTCAGGCGGCGCAGTTTTGTGCGCAGGCGGTAAAGCTTTCCTTCCACCGCGCGTTCGGTTATGCCGAGCTCCCGTGCGATCTGCGCGTTTGATTGTTCGTAGTAATATTTTCGGTAAAAAAGGACCTGAGAAGCGTGCCCGAGCGTTGAAACGGCGTCGAGCAGCGCGTTGAGGCGTTCGCGCGCGGCGAGCTGCTCCTGCACGGAAGGCGCGGGATCGTGCAGCGTTTCAGGCAGCGCATCAGCCTCATGAGACGCAAGGCTTTTGCGCCGGTTCACCGCTGTGTTATGTGCGATAGCGGCGCAGAACGCGCGCAGAGAACCGCGCTGGGGATCAAACGTTCCGATCTTCTCCCAAATGCGCATCGCAGCGTCTGAAAAGCATTCTTCGCGGTCGAGCGGGTTTTCGAGGATCGGTGCGATCACATACCGAAGCAGAGGGCCGTATTGCTGCAAAAGCAGCTCCAGCG
>CACZON010000055.1 GCA_902782805.1 Oscillospiraceae bacterium | reverse complement strand
GTTCTTTTTCCGGTCTACATACAGCACTCCGCGGCAGGCTTTTCATAGCCTGCAGTCTTTTTTCAAAGAAAGAAATGGAAGAAATATTCGAGAAACGGATTGAATCGGATGCCGGAGACCCGTATAATATAAAACGGAGACGAAATAGATAACAACAGAGAGGAAGAACGAAAATGCTGGAGAGAAAACCGAGACGCTGGCGCTATCTTTCGATGGACGATATCAAAAAGATCGGGCGCGAAATCAATACGAAAACCGTCTGGCGCGACGCGATGGAGAATCCGATGATGGTCACTTCCGACCGCCTCGCCGGAAAAACGATGCAGTTCCGCTTTGAAAACGGTCTGCTCTGGTCGTATGAATTCTTCGATGAACGCCGCCTGCGTTGGCAGGTAAGCGACGGCCGAGGCGGAGAAGAAATCTACAACGCGAGCCCTGCGCCGGGGTATCCCGATCTGATCTGGCTCCATCATTACTGCTCGCTGGAGATCCCTGCCTGTGCGGATCTCTATATCGATTTTGAAACCGGATACGCTGTACTCTTCGACGCTTCGCTCGGTCAGCCGGACAATCCCCGCGAAGTTCATCGCACGATCCGCTTCGGCGTGATCGAAGGGGCAAAGACCGACCCGGCGGCGCCGCGTCCTCAGTATACGAACGACCTGACCGGCCGCGCGATCCGCTGGAAGGCGCCGGGCAGCGCGAGCCGCGGCGGAATCAAGTATATCTTCTCCTCCTGCCGCTATCTGACTTATGCGATGAAATGGCGCGGGACGAATTACTGCTGGATGTCCACCAATCCCTGCGATTATCTGAAACTGCGCGACGACCTTTATATCTGCAGCACGATCGAGGAACGCCAGACGGGCGTGGAGCTTCTGATGCTGATGAATACGACGCTTCTGACCGACGTTCAGACCGAATTCGGCATGGGCGGCCCCGTTGAGCTTGAAAGCCGCCTGCAGACCTCGATGCGCTCCGGGCGCCAGGGCGTCTGGGACGAGATCCCGGTCGATTTCTTCAGCGAGGAAGAAGCCTGACCATCCAAAGAGGGTTTGTCAGGCACACCGGCGAAAATCGACGAACCGGATCGGAACCGGCAGGAAAAAGCGAAAAATGAAACGCTCCCGAAGTCATTCGGACTTCGGGAGCGTTTTTGTGTTTGAAAGAACAGAACGTTTTGAAACGGTCTTTACAGCTTTGGATATCCGCCGATTTTTTCGAGGAATTCGAGCGCCAGCCGATCGAGCGCGTCGAGACCGTCGTGGCCGAGCGGCCCTTCGTTTGTAAATTCCATCCAGCCGAAATTATCCCGGCTCTCCGGCCAAAGCGGCAGCGGGCGGCCGTTGGAATCCTTGCCGTTCGGATCGCCGGTTGCCATGAAGTTCGCCCAGTAGGAACTCATCTGATCAGCAAGTTCAAAGTCGATCGGTTCCCAGGGACGGCAGGCCGGCGTGCCTTTGCGCATCGACGCGAAGGTGTACCATAGCTCGGAGGAATGCCATGCGAGCAGATTCTCCGTATCCCGGAAGGTCCCTTTTTCCTCGGGAAGGCAGGGCGTAAAGCGACCGAAGACGTAGGACCAGTTGCGGGCGCCGGGAGCGGTTTTTGCCCGCCAGGCTCCGAAATAGCGATTGACGATAACGCCGCCTCCGAGTCCGCCGGAAAAAGCGCGGCTCGAAAGAACCCGGCTCATAAAATCCGCCGTTTCGTCGGTGACCGGCCAGAGCTTTTCAAACTCATATTGATCGTAGAGGTCTCCCAGCTTTTCGCGCATCAGGCCGTAGAATTCCCGCGCAGTCTCGAATTTTGACGTCGGACCGAGGTTGAATCCGGGGCGGACGGAGCCTTCGCCGAGATTGCCGCCGGAAAGATAATCGACTCCCGCGCCGAACTGTTCCATGTTTTCCGCCGCGGAGGGATTCGCGACGTTGACGCCGTCGGCGACCATGCCGCTCGGAAGAATTCCGTGAAGCTCGGAAGGATCACCGTTACGAAGGTCATAGAACCTTAACGCCGGGAGCTTTCGCAGCTCGTCCGGAGAAAGATCCGGATCGAGGCCGATGCGTTCAAGATAACGTCTGCCGTTTTCCTGCGCGGCCTCAAGGGTGGGATAATTGCGGATCCAAGCAAGATTCGACTGATTGATGCAGCGCTTGATTTTGCCACGGCTCTTCGGCGAGGTGGCGAGCGCCGTGGATTTTGCGGTGCCGGCGGACGGGCCGCCGACGGTGATGTTCTCCGGGTCGCCGCCGAAGTTTTCGATATTTTCGCGAACCCAGTCGAGCGCCTTGATCTCATCGAGCAGGCCGTAGTTGCCGCTGATGCCGCCCTGTTCCGCCGAGAGCTGCGGGAGGCACAGATAGCCGAAGACGTTGAGCCGCTGCGCAACGCTGACAACGACGATGCCTTTCCGGGCGAGCTCAGACGGATCGAATTCGATCTCGGTATAGTAGCCGCTCGCAAGTCCGCCGCCGTGGAACCAAAGAAAGACGGGACGCCGCTCGGAGGGATCTGCGGCGCCGGTCGTGATCTGCAGATACAGGCAGTCTTCGCTCATGGGCGGAGTGCCGAGAGAATAGAAATCGCTGGCCCACGGCTCCATGGTAATCCCCGTGGCGAAGGTTTCCTGCATCGCCTTCGGGGCGCCTATGGAAGCGTCGAGTTCGCCCTTCCAGGGATAGGGATCCACCGGGGGCTTAAAGCGGAGATCTCCGACCGGAGGCGCCGCGTAGGGCACCGAGCGGAACGTGACGATCCCTTCGTATTTTCCGGTAAGAGCGGCGCCGCGCACCGCGCCGAATCTGGTGTTGGCAATAAGAATACTCATCGGACAGAATCCTCCTTTTCTCTAGTTCGGTATGCCGGGCAAAATGACGCGGCAGTGTATTATTTCTTGCCCAGGGAAGAGAAAAACTGCCCGATCGCCTGAGCGGTATTCGTGACGGCGGAATCTCTTCCGAGTGATTTTGCGTTTTTCTTGATCTCGTCGAGCTTCGTCGGCGTCAGGTTGTAGCCGGTGTTGTAATTGCCGACAACGGCTTGAATCGTCGCCTGCATCATTCTCACGTCGCGCTCTGCCATCGAGCCCGGGAACTTCGTCTCGATTGTCATATGCTCGCGGTTATAGGGAATGCGAAGCACCCAGGAATCCGTTTTTCCGTCGGCGCCTTTCTTTTCTTCGACCGTGATCAGATCGTAATAGACCTGGCGCGCGTGTTCTCGGGTATTGAACTGAGAGACGCCGGAAAGGAACTGGTCCGCTTTCTCGAACGGGAGAACGTTTTTCATTTGATAGACGAAATGGTTCGGATAGTTTTTGGTTTCCGGCGTTTCGAGCACGAATTCACCGGTCTGAAAATTATCGTAGAATGCCCACTCCTTGCCGATCACCATTCTGCTGGTTTTGCGGAAGTTGAAGCGAACCTGCTGATAATGCGCCTCGTTTTCCTTCGCCTCGCGCAGCAGCGCTTCGGCCTGATTGCGCGTCAGATAGGCGATATGGATAAACGGATTGCCGAGCTTCTGGCAGTCTGTGCATAGAAACTCGCCGCTCTTTAATTTGATGCGGCTGAGCGCACCGACCTTATTGCCGCAGTTGAAACAAACTTCTTTACTGAATAACCCCATATTACTTCTCCTTCCGCTTTTGTTTTTGTACGTGATACCAGCCGGCGTATGCCGGCTTTTTTCATCCGTCGGCCACGGGCTTTCCGACCCGGCAGGAAAGCCGGCTTCGTGGATTTTTCCGTCATCCCCGAAAAGTTCGGCTCATGACGATTTTTCTCCGTTCCGGTTGGGATCCAAGAGAGCCTTCCTGCTTGACCTCTGATACTATCATACCTTTTTTCCGAAATGAAAACAAGACGGAAAACCGGCCAAAGACGGAATCTTTGGCCGGTTTTGGTCGCGTATTCGGAGAAAAAGCGCTTACAGCGTCTCTTTTGTTACAGGTTTTCCGCAGACGATGTTCAGATTGCCGTTGCGGGTGCGAAGCGCGTCGAGAAACGCTTTGGTCGTATGAGCGTCGCGCAGTACGATCTTATAGCTCAGCTCGTAGAGCGTTCCCATATTCGCGGTCTTGACCCTTTCCAGCTCCGCGCTCCTGGTGTATTGCGCAAACAGATCGTCGAACAGACCGTCGTAATCGAGCGTTTCGGGGATCGTGATCTTCAGCTCGCGCTCGTCCGCGCCACCGGCTCCGAAGCCGGTTACGGTCAGAATCAGAGCGAAAATCGCGATGATCACGAAAAAGACGGCAGCGATTGCCACGTAGCCCATGCCGGTTGCGAGGCCGATCGCCGTTGCAAGGAAGACCAGACCGATCTCCCTGGCGCTGCCCGGCGCACTGCGGAACCGGATCAGGCCGAACGCACCCGCTACGGCTACGCCGGCGCCGATGTTGCCGTTGACCATCATGATGACGATCTGTACCGTCGCGGGCAGCAGCGCCAAGGTCAAAACGAAGCTTCGGGAGTATTTCGATTTGTACATGCTCATCAGGGCGGCGCCGATCCCGAGCAGCAGCGAGACCGCCGTGCAGATAAAAAATGCGGAAACGGTGATTTCCGATCCTGTAATGATGGAATTAAGCACTGAGAAGGACCTCCTTTTTCATCACGGCAGGCCTGCCGCCGAGCACAAATTGCTGATAATACGTTCCGTACTTTGAAAATGAAGCGGGGAAGATACCGTTGCTCGAAAGCAGCTTTGCCAGCCACAGCGGCGCGCTTGCGGGGATCTTGATTTCCATTAAAACCTGATCTTTCCCGAGAAGCGGTACGCCGTGATCGCCGGATCGCAGGTCAATATCGTTGGCGCGCGCACGCAGCGCGGTGTCAAAGGTGATCCTCAGCTCGCCGCCGTCTGCCGCCGCGTACGCTTCCCGGTCGTAGGCGATCAGCACCTTCGGCTTCGGCTGATAATACCGGAGGAACCAGTCTATCTCGCGGCTGATCTGACTTCCGTCGCCGTTCTGCGCACCCTGCAGGTATCGCATCGCGTCCGAAGCCTTCATGGTAACGCGGCGCTTGTAGACGACGCCGTCGAATTTCTTTTTGACTTCCACGAACACCGGATCCCGGCTGCCGGGTACGCCGTAACTGCGCAGCCGCAGCTTTTCCTTGTAGACCGGTTTTTCCAGCGAAGCACGGATCAGATCGAAGCGTTTCGTATCGTAATAGATGTTGCTGATGGTGTAGTTCGGATGCGCGTCCGGGATCATATAAGCTTCCATGCCGTGCTTCACGGCAAGATATTGTTCCTGTGTGAGCAGGTATTTCTTTTCATAACGCTTAAAACAGCTTTGCAGCTCGCTCATTTTGATCGCCTCCTTGCAGCGTAACGGCCGCGCACGTTCTGCGCCGCGGCAGAAGCGTTTTCGCGTCGGCCGTTTTCATGGTGTAATGATAGCATGGGGGCGGCGCGGAAATCTCCGAGATCCGGCGGCAAAAAATACGAAAAATATACGAATTCCTTCGTATGGATTGCGGCAGTTTCCACACCTGAATTTCATTGATTTTGCCGCGGGGGACTGATATAATAGTAAAAAACCGGGAATCGGGGCGTATAAAATGGACACTGTAAAAAAGCGTATCTACGTAGCGGATGACGACGACAACATCCGCCAGATCGTCAAAACTTTTCTTCGCAGCGACGGGTACGAGGTCGAGGATTTTCCGACCGGAGACCTGCTGCTGGAACGCTTTCTTAAAGAGCCCGCCGACCTGGTGATTCTGGATGTGATGATGCCCGGCCGCGACGGTTTTTCGGTCTGTACGGAGCTTCGGACGATCAGTACGGTTCCGATTATCATGCTTACGGCGCGGGATTCCGAGAACGATTTTGCCATGGGCCTCGGACTCGGCAGCGACGACTATATCACCAAACCGTTCTCCGCGATGGCGCTGCTGATGCGGGTACGCGCCATTTTCCGGCGGATCGATTTCGAGAGCCAGAAGCATGAGTCTGCGGCGCAGCAGGCGGTTCGTGTCGGGAAACTGACGCTGGACGAGGACAGACGGCGCATCCTCAGCGACGGAAAACCGCTTGCCCTGACGCCGACGGAATATGAAGTGCTGAAGTATCTGATGCTTCGTGCGGAGCAGGCGGTCTCCCGCGAAGAACTCCTCAATACCGTATGGGGCTTTGAATCGGTTGTGGAGACCCGCGCAACGGACGATACGGTGCGAAGGCTGCGGCAGAAGCTGGGCGCGAGCGGCGTTAATATCGCCGCCGTCTGGGGCTACGGCTTCCGATTGGAGGAGACGAAATGAAAAAGCAGCGGAACATCCGCACGCGGCTGAGCGTTACGATGATCGGGCTGACCTGCGCGATTCTGCTTGCGGTCATGGCTGCGTTCAATCTCGCGGTGCAAAGCTATATCCGCTCCCGGGTTTCCGCGCAGCTGAGCGAAGTGACGAAAAACATTTCCGAAGACCGGCGCGAAGGCGAACCCGGCCCAAGAGGAGACGGGCGCTTCGACGACCGCCCGGACCGGGTGACCGGCGCGGAATACAGCGCGGCGGTACTGGCGCAGGACGGCTCCCTGAAACTCGTTCTCCACGGGAGCGATCCGGTGGCGAGGGAGCTCGCAAGTTACGTCAGCGATCACGAGGTGCCCAAGGATACCAAAGGAAAAGTCGTCTTTCTTGACAGCGGAACGTATACGATCTCCGTTCTGCAGGATCCGATGGAGGCCGACAGCCGACTGCTGGTTTATGCCGACGTGACTTCCATCACGGCCTTTTCTCAGCGGGTAAACCTGATTCTTCTGCTTGTGATCCTTGCGGCCGTGGTCCTCTCCGTTCTTCTGAGCCGGCGCTTTGCCGGATCCTTTGCAAAGCCTGTTCAGACGCTTTCCGAATTTGCATCTGAAATCGGCGGCGGAAAGCTGGAGCAGCGGGAGCTCCATTACCGCGACACGGAATTTCAGAAGCTGGCCGATTCCATGAACGGCATGGTCCGGGAGCTCAATGACGCAAAACAGAAGCAGGAGACCTTCTTCCAGAACGTTTCCCACGAGCTGAGGACGCCTCTGACCTCCATCCGCGGCAGCGCGGAGGGAATCGTCTACGGAGTAATCGAGCCCCAGGAGGCAGGCCGCGTCATTCTTTGCGAGTCGGATAAGCTCGGCAGCATGGTGGAGGATATCCTGTATCTGTCGCGCATGGGGAAGGGCAGACCGGAAGGGAAGCCGGAGCCCATCGATCTCAGGGAGGTCCTCTCTTTGTGTGTCTCCGAACAGCGCGTGGAGGCCGAGAAAAAGAAGCTGACCTTTGAATACGCTTTCGACGAAGCTCCCGTAATGCTGTCCATCCGTGAGCAGGACGCTCAGCGTCTGTTCGGCAATCTGATCTCTAACGCGATCCGTTATGCGAACGAAAAAATCCGCCTGAGCTGCCGCCAAAGCGGCAACCGTGCGATTGTCCGCGTAGCCGACGACGGTCCCGGCATCGCGCAGGAGGATCTGCCCCACGTGTTCGAACGCTTCTATAAAGGAAAGGACGGAAATCACGGCATCGGCCTGGCGATCGTGCAGTCTGTCGCTTCTGCGTACGACGGAACCCTGCGCGTCTGGAATGAGGAGGGCGCCGTTTTCGAAGCGGTGTTCCCGACCGATGATCGGGTCTAAATAAACTAAAAAAAAGAACGCTGATCGTCAGAG
>CACZON010000054.1 GCA_902782805.1 Oscillospiraceae bacterium | reverse complement strand
CTCAAATGAGGGAGCCGCTTTCATTATGAATCGCAAAAATCATTCCACAATCTCGATCTGCGAGAGCTCGGCGTAGAGCTTGTCGCGCAGGGCGTTTTTCTCCGCGGCGGTGCCGGGGATGTTCCTCGCAACCGTTCTGCGCCAGAAGTTTTCGAGCGACATCGTGGGCAGAACGAGGATCCGCGCGGCGAAATCGTCCACCATCTCGGCGGGGATGTATTTTTTGAGGATGCCAACGGCCTGCGGGTTCGAGAGCAGCGCGCCGGCGGGCGCGGAGGGATCGACGGCGTAGGGGTTGCGGCCGACGAGCTTGACCCTGCCCTCGAGGGGGAGATCGCGCGAGCTGCTGCCGATGAAAATCTTAAACCAGCCCGGCTCGGCGACCCAGGTGCGCAGCTTCGGATCCCAGGAGGCGAATTTCTCCGGCGTAAGCTCGAAGCAAACTTCCTTTTCCTGACCCGGCTCGAGGTACACCTTGCAGAAATCCTTGAGCTCCTTCGGGGGCTTGTCGAGCGAGGCGGCCTCGTCGCCGATATAAAGCTGAACAACCTCTTTGCCCGCGCGGCTGCCGGTGTTTTTCACCTTGCAGGTAACGGTAAGCGGCGCGCCCTTCGTGGTATCCCAGGTTTCGCCGGAAATCTTCAGACCGCTCAGTTCGAAGGTGGTGTACGAAAGCCCGAAGCCGAAGGGGAACATCGGTTCGATCTTCTTTTTATCGTAGTAGCGGTAGCCTACGTAGATGCCCTCGCCGTAGAAGACCTCGCGCGCTTCGCCCGGGAAATTGAGGTAGCAGGGCGCGTCTTCCTCGCGCATCGGGAAGGTCAGCGGCAGCTTGCCGCAGGGGTTGAGCTTGCCGAAGAGGAGATCGGCGGTAACGTGTCCGCCCTCCATCCCGGGGATGAAGATGCAGAGGATCGCGGAGAGATCGTCGATAAATTCGCGCAGATCGACCGGCGCGGCGATGTTGAGGATCGCGATCACGGGCTTGCCGGCGGCCTTCGCCTCGGCGATCGTGCGGCGCAGAAGGACTTCGTCCTCCGCTTCGAGCCGCATGTTCGGACGGTCGCGGCCTTCCTGCCCGCGGGCGGAAACGGTTACGATCACCGCCTTCGTCTCGGGTCTGATTTCTTCAAAGGTGACTTTGTCCGCGCCGATGAGCTTTTCCGTTTCGGAATAAATATGGGTATCCTGATCGGTATAGACCTGCGCCGAGCCGGAGCCGCAATAGATCAGCTTTTTGGAGAGCGGCCCGTAGAAGGCGACGCTGTCTTCGGGCGAAAGCGGCAGCAGGGCGTTTTCGTTTTTGAGCAGAACGGTGCCCTCCGCCATCGCGTTGTAGGCGGCGCGGCGGGAATGCTCGCGGTCGATATCGTCGTAGCGGTAGCCGCGCTTCGCCGGGGAATTGAGCACCAGGCGCAGCACGCGCTCCACGGCGGCGTCGAGCTGCTCCTCTTTGAGCGTCCCGTCGGCTAAAGCGGCAAGCACGGCGTCGTGATTGCGGACCTTCGGCTGCTCGAGGTCGTTGCCGGCGGCGAGGCCCTCCACCTGATCGTAAACGGCGCCCCAGTCCGAATCGACAACCCCGGTAAAGCCCCATTCATCCTTGAGAACTTCGGTCAGCAGCCAATGGTTGAGCGCGCAGGCGTAGCCGTTTACTTTATTGTAGGCGCTCATGACCGTACGGCAGCCGGCGTCGACGCAGGCCTTGAAGCCCGGGAAGTAGATTTCGTAGAGCGCGCGCAGGGAAACGTGGGTATCGATCCCGCTGCGGCCGGTCTCCTGATTGTTGGCGGCGTAGTGCTTCGCGTTTGCGCTCGGGCCGGCGTCCTGAACGCCTTTTACGAATTCCGGCGCGAGCGCGGCGGTGAGGTACGGATCCTCGGAGTATCCCTCGAAGAGGCGGCCGTTGCGCGGAACGCGGTGGATATTGCAGTTCGGCGAGCCGAGCACGACGTCGATCTTATAGGCTTCCATCTCGCGGCCGAGCGCCTCGGCGCATTCGTATACGGTCTTTTTGTCCCAGGTCGCTCCCAACGGCATGCCCGGCGGGAAGCAGCCGGGGAATTTCCCCTTCGGGCGGTATTCCGCGTCGAGGATCTCGTTATAGACGCGCATGAGCTCGGCGATCTCGGGCGTCGCCTCGTCCGGATGATCGAGGTAGTACGGGATATCGCGGTAGTGGCTGAAGCCCTCGACGTGCGGCAGGCGGCCCTGCTCCTCCATTTCCTCGTAGAGGTGCATATAGTTGACGCCGGTGCCGCCGTCCTGGATCTGGATCGCGGGGATGCCGTATTTTTCGAACGCGTGGGTATGGATCTCCGTAGGAACAACGATACACCTGACCTTTTCTTCGATCGTCATCTCGCGGATGATCTCCGGAATATCTTTTTCGGAATTGAGATATGCCATCGCTTACGCCTCCTGTTTTTTCGTTTTTTTCATTATATCATACTTTTTACCGCCTTACAATGCCCGCAGAAAAAGGAGAAAAAGATAGACAACCGCTTACCGAAAGAGGTATAATAGAGACAAGCGAAAAAGGCGAAAGGAGCTTTGATAAAATGGCAGAAAAACGAACGATCATCCATAAACCCGGCGAGCTTTTTGATTACGAAACGGTTTTCGTTGAAAACCCGGATTTGAAAGGCGAGCCGAAGCGCCGCGGACACATGGAGCGCGTCGAATATACGACGGACGTCTACGGAGACGGCAAGACCTATCAGAAATACTGCAACGTCTATCTTCCCTGGTGCTACAATCCGCGCGATAAGTTCACCGCCTACAACGTGCTCTACTATCAGCACGGCAATACCTGCGACCCCGAGATCTTCAATACCGAAGAGACGATCAAACTGTTCGATATGCTCTTCGATTCCGGAGAGATCGATCCCTGCATCATCGTTTCGACCACCTATTATTTCGACGTAACGAAGGACGTTGAAGAGCGGAGAAAGACCGGCTACGTCCCCGCGGGCGACGGCAATTACGAGGGCATCCCCGGCAATTTCTACCGCGAGATCGTGGAGAACATCATCCCGGCCGTGGAGCGCCGCTACAATACGTATCTGATGAGCTCCACCCCCGAAGCGATCAAAGCCACCCGCGATCACCGCGCGTTCTCCGGCTATTCGCGCGGCAGCGTGATGACCTGGAAGACCTTCCATTACGATTTCGAATACTTCCGCTGGTTCGCCCCGATGAGCTGCCATACCACGGCCGACCATTCGATCCGCGAGCCGATCACGAAGGAAGACGTGATGAACTACCTTGAGGCGCCGATCAAAGCGCATCCGGAGCTGCCCTTCTTCATCTACGCCTCCAACGGCGGCGAAAAGGACGTTGCCGCGATGCGCGAGCAGATGAAGTACATCCCCTTCGGCGAGGGCTTCTCCTACGGACCGGACCCGAAGAAGAACAACATCTATTTCTCCGTCTCCGAATTCCCCCATACCGATTTGCTCGTCCCCTATTACTACTACTATTCGCTCAAAGTGCTCTTTACGGCGTAAGGCGAGAAGATCAGGAAAGGCGCTGCCCATTCTGCGGGCAGCGTCTTTTTTCGTTCGCGTTCAGAGGCTTCGCTCCCGGGACCCCGCGGTCTCGTCAGAGGGAGCCGAGATTTACTCCGGAGAATCGGAGAAGTACGCGCGGCGCGATCCTCGGATCGCGCCGTTTTCGTCATTCCGAGGAGGCGCAGCCGACGTGGG
>CACZON010000053.1 GCA_902782805.1 Oscillospiraceae bacterium | reverse complement strand
GTCTATTTTGCCTTCACGGGCGAAGACGGCTTTACGCTTTCCAATATTTCGAAGATCGGCCAGTATTCCAACGTCTTTCTGCGTTCGATCTGGATGGGCGCCGTTGCAACGGTCATTTCGCTGGTGCTCGGCTATCCGATGGCCTATATGATCGCCCGTATCCCCGCCAAGCGCCAGAGCGTTATGATCATGCTGATCATGCTGCCGATGTGGATGGACTTCCTGCTGCGCACTTACGCGTGGATGTCTCTTCTGGAGGATACCGGCCTGATCAACCGTCTGCTTCAGGCGGTCGGTCTGCCGCAGGTGCATCTGATCAACACCTCCGGCGCGGTCATCCTCGGAATGGTCTATAACTATATCCCCTATATGATCCTGCCGCTCTATTCGATTTTAACGAAGATCGACGGCAGCGTGATCGAAGCCGCCCAGGACCTCGGCGCCAACAGCCGCAAGGTCTTCCTGCGCGTCATCTTCCCTTTGAGCATGCCGGGCGTGATCTCCGGGATCACGATGGTTTTCGTTCCCGCAGTTTCCACCTTCATCATTTCGAAGATGCTCGGCGGCGGCGGAAACCTGCTGATCGGCGACCTGATCGATATGCAGTTCCTCGGCAGCGCCTATAACCCGAATCTGGGCTCTGCGATTTCGCTCGTCCTGATGGTGATGATCCTCATCTGCATGGGCATCATGAACCAGTTTGACGACGGTGAAACCATGGAAGGAGGAATGATGATCTGATGAAAGCAGCCTCGAAAGTCTATATGGCGCTGATTTTTATCTTCCTCTATGCGCCGATCCTTGTTCTGATCATCTTCTCCTTTAACGATACCGATACGATGAGCCGCTCGGTATTCTACGGCTTTTCCCTCCGCTGGTACAAACGTCTGTTTGAAGACCGTATGATTCTGACCGCACTGATCAATACGCTTGTGATCGCGGTCGTCGCCTCGATTGTATCCACCGCGCTGGGAACGCTCGCCGCGATCGGTATCAACGGCATGGGCAAAAAGATGCGCAAGCTCGTAATGAACATTACGAATTTCCCGATGGTCAATCCCGAAATCGTCACCGGCGTTTCGCTGATGCTGCTCTTCGTCTTTATCTCCAACCGGATCAAGGGGCTCGGTCTCGGCCTGGTAACGCTGATCATCGCGCATATCACCTTCTGCCTGCCGTACGTTATCATGTCCGTTCTGCCGAAGCTTCGCCAGATGGATTCGAACCTCTACGAAGCGGCGCTTGACCTCGGCTGTACGCCGCGAAGCGCGTTCTTCAAGGTCGTGATGCCGGAGATCCGGCCCGGTATTGTGACCGGCCTGATCATGGCGTTTACGCTTTCGATCGACGATTTCATCATCAGCTATTTCGCAAGCGGTACCACGCAGACGCTTTCGATCTATATCTACTCCATGACCCGCAAGCGCATCAGCCCTGAGATCAACGCGCTTTCGACTCTGATGTTCCTTGTGATCATGATCCTTCTTGTGATAGTCAATATCCGTCAGTCTGCGGACCGCCGCGCACTGCGCAGAAAAGGAACGGAGGGTGAATAGAAATTGAAAAAGTTCTTATCGCTCTTTTTGGTTTTTCTGTTGCTCGGGTCGTTGTTTACGGTTTCCGCTTTTGCTGAGGACGAGGAGGAACCGATTCCGGTTGAGGAGATGCCGGACGCCGAAAAAACCGGCGTTACGATCAACGTTTACAACTGGGGTGAATATATCGCCAACGGCACCGAGGATTCGATGGACGTCTTGGAGGAGTTTACCCGTGTAACCGGAATCGACGTCAACTATACCACTTTTGAGACAAACGAAGCTCTTTACGCGAAACTCGCGGGAGGCGGCGCTTCCTACGACGTGATCATCCCCTCCGATTACATGATCGCGCGGATGATCCGAGAGGATATGCTTCTGGAGCTCGACATGGACAATATCCCGAATTTCAGGTATGTTGACGATGCTTCCAAAAATACCGTCTATGATCCGGAAAATCGCTATTCTGTCGCCTATACAACCGGAACCGTCGGCCTTTTCTACAACAAGAATTATGTTCCCGAGCCGGAGAGCTGGGAGATCCTCTGGGACGAACAGTACAAGGATAAGATTCTGATGTTTGACAACCCTCGGGACGCGTTCGCGATCGCGATGAGTATCCTGGGTTATTCCTTCAATTCGACTTCGGAAGACGAATGGTATGAGGCGGCTGCTCTCCTGAAACAGCAGAAACCTCTGGTTCAGGCCTATGTCATGGATCAGATCTACAACAAGATGGAAAGCGGCGAGGCATGGCTCGCGCCGTATTACGCGGGTGACGCGGCGATCCTTGTTGAGGAGCATGAGGATATCGGTTTTGTCATGCCGCCCAATCAGAGCGCCAATTTCTTCATCGATGCGATGTGCATCCCGAAGGACGCCAGGCATAAGGCGGAAGCGGAAGCTTTTATAAACTTCATGTGCCTGCCGGAAATCTCGGCGGAAAACTGCGGCTTTATCGGTTATTCCACGCCGATTTCCGCGGCGAAGGAATACCTCGATGAGGAAATGGTCAACAATCCGAATTATTATCCCGATGAGGAAACCCTCGCAAGATGTGAAGTATTCAACGTCCTGCCCGACAACATCAACACGCTGCTCGATTCCCTTTGGGCGGAAGTCAAGATGGGCGGACCGGGCGATACGATCACGCTCGTGCTGATCCTGGCGGTTTTCGTTCTGACCTACGTTGCCGTGCTCGTCTATAAGCGCAGAAAACAAAAAAGAGAACTGTAATAAAACAACGGAGAAAACGCCCGGCGAAAAACACACGCCGGGCGTTTTTTTGACGAAAAAACCCAAAGAACGATTTGTAAATCCCGTTTGATTTTCTTCCTTTGCGGGCAGAATAGAACTGCAAAGGAGGTGAAATTCTGGCTGGGAAAATATTTAAAAAATGCTATTTTACGATTTTCGGCCTCGCGATGAGTCTGATCCTTCTGATCGCGGCGGCGGATCGGGAGCTTCCGGATGAATTTTACGTTTCCGAAGGCGAAGCGTTTTCGCTCGCCGGCTTTTTCAGCGCCGCCGAGGAAGATCAGGCTCTTTCGGCGGCCTTATCCGGTGAGCTTCCGCCGCGCGAAGCGGAGCTTCGGCTGTTCGGCTTGATTCCCGTGAAGACGGTGCGGATGTCGACCGAAGCGGAAGAACAGGTTCTGCTCGGCGGAGAACTCTTCGGCGTAAAAATGCTCTGCGACGGCGCGATCGTCGTAAAGATCACCGGCGTCGAAACGGCGGACGGATTCGTTTCACCCGCAAAGGACGCCGGTTTTGAGGTCGGCGACATCATCCGATCCCTCGACGACGAGGAGATCTCGGGCGGCAGCGATTTTTCGGAAAAGCTCAACCGTTCGGGCGGCGGAAAGGTAACGGTCGGCGTTCTGCGCGGAGAAAAGACGCTCTTTTTTGCGCTGTCTCCGGCGCGGTCCGCGCGGGAGAATCTTCTGCGCGGCGGCATGTGGGTCAAAGACAGCAGCGCCGGAATCGGTACGCTGACTTTTTTGGATCCGCAAAGCGGCGCGTTCGGCGGACTCGGCCACGGGATCTGCGAAGCGGAAAGCGGCGTTCTGATCCCGATTTCGAGCGGAGAGATCGAAAAGGTGCGTCTGATCGGCTGCAAAAAAGCGGTTTCCGGCGCCGCGGGACAGCTTCAGGGCTATTTCGAAGGCGGTGTGATCGGCAAAGCGGCGCTCAACACGGAAACGGGGATCTACGGCACGCTTTTCTCCGGAGACCCGGGCGGCGAAACGGTCTGCGTTGCGCATAAACAAAACGTCAAAAAAGGGGCGGCGCAAATCCTCGCGACGGTCGACGAAACCGGGCCGCAGCTTTACGAGGTCGAGATCGAGCGCGTCCGATTCGGCGAAAACCGGCAGACGAAGAATCTTCAGATCCGCGTGACCGATCCGCGCCTGATCGAAAAGACGGGCGGGATCCTCCAGGGCATGAGCGGAAGCCCGATTCTCCAGGAGGGAAAACTCGTCGGCGCGGTGACCCACGTTTTTCTCGGCGATCCGAAACGCGGATACGGGATCTTTGCCGAAACGATGCTCCGCACGGCGCAGTCCTGCGCGGCTGCATAAGGCGGGTGCGCGGCGGCTGCCTTGACAAATACTCCCAAAAAGAATAAACTAACGAATGCGGACCTTTTTACGGTCCGCATTCGTTCAGTCGTTCATCAAACGGAAAGGTCGGCCGCTTATGCATCCATCTGCGAGGGAACCCTTCTTCTGGAAAGATTTTTTGAAAAAACTGCTGGCAATCGCGATTCCGGTTGCACTGCAGAATCTTCTGAGTACGACCGCCAGCATGGTCGATACGATGATGGTGGCTCCGCTCGGCGAGCTTTCCGTCGGCGCGCTGGGACTCTGCGGCCAGTTTTCTTCGCTGATGTTTTCCTGTTACTGGGGCTTTGTCGGCGGCGGAAGCCTTTTTATCGCGCAGTACCACGGCTCGAAGGAAGACGACGGGATCGCCCGCTCCTACGGGGTCACCCTGAGCTTTATGATGTCGGTCAGCATTATTTTCGCCGTCGGCGCGATTGCGGCGCCGCAGCTGATGATGCGGATCTATACGAATAAATCGCAGATCGCCGAAATCGGCTGCAGATATCTGCGGATCGTCGGCTTTGCCTATCCGCTGCAGGTCGTCTCGATGTGCATGAGCACCCTTCTGCGCGCGACGGAGCGCGTGAAGATCCCGATGGCGGCTTCGATCGCCTCGGTCGCCGCGAACATCCTCCTCAACTGGATCTTTATTTTCGGCAAATTCGGATTCCCGGCCATGGGAATCCGCGGCGCGGCGCTGGCGACGGTCTGCGCGGCGTTTGTCAACGCGGCGGCAATCTATCTTATGTGCAAAGCGACCGGCTACCGCCATCTGTTCCGTGTGCGCGCGCATTTTGCCTGGACGAAGCAATTCCTCCGGCTCTATCTGATCAAATGCTTCCCGATCATCTGCAACGAGCTTTTCCTCGGGATCGGCAATATGCTGATCAATATCACCATCGGACGCCAGGCGGAATCCGTGATCGCGGCGATCGCTGTTTTCCGCACGATCGAAGGCCTCATCATCGGTTTCTTCGCGGGATTCTCCGTTGCCGCCTCCGTTCTGGTCGGGACCTGCGTCGGCGCGGGCGAGCTTGATACCGCATACGAGCGTGCGAAGCGGCTCGTCTATCTCTGCAGCGGCGTAATTTTCGTCGTGATGCTGATCGTACTCTTCGTCCGCAAGCCGATCCTTACGAGCATGGGCCTTTCCGGAGATTCCTACGACGCCGCGCAGGCGTTTCTGCTGATCTATTTCGTCGCGTCGATCATCCGTATGGGCAACTGGCTCCAGAACGATACCTACCGCGCCGCCGGCGACGCGGTTTACGGAACCGTGCTCGAGATCGTTTTTATGTACGCGATGCTGCTGCCGGCGGTACTGCTGAGCGGCTTCGTGTTCCATGCGCCGTACTGGGTCGTTTTCCTCTGCTGCTTTATCGACGAGCCGATCCGATATATCCTGATGCAGGTCCATCTTTATTCCGGAAAATGGATCAAGCCGGTAACGAACGTCGGACGCGCCGCGCTTCCGAAGTTCTTGGAAAAACGCCGCGCGCGCGGCAGGCTGCGCCGCAGCGCCTGAGAATAAACGCAAAAAAGAGCGAAAACCGAAAAGGTTTTCGCTCTTTTCCTTATGGAAGGTGAATCAGAGTTTTCTCGGGTCGATATTGATCTCCACACCGAGCGGAAGATCGGCGATCGGTCCCGCGATGCGTTCCACGCCGGATACGTCGTTGCCGAAGAAATCGGTCGGCGTCTTTTCGTCGGCGAAGAGCTTCGGCAGTTCGTCGACCTTGCAGCGCTTCGAAGAATCCATCCTTCTGAACGGGAAGGGATCGCCGGAGGAGGGCTTCACGGTCATCACGAAGCGGTCCGTATCGATTTCAATATCGAAATCGCCGATCGCGCCGTTCTTATCAAAACCGTGGAAGTTCTGCCAGGCCTTGAGATCGAGGCATTCCGTCGGCGCGGGGAAGAGGATCCGCAGATATCCGCTGGGCATCTTGACAAAGACGTTGCCTTCGGATTCGTTGTTGACCGTCGGGAATTTGATGGCGGCTTCGCCGCAGTTGTAGAAGATGTTGTTGAAGATCTTTGCGTCGCGCGCCGTACCGCCGCGTCCCGCAAGGCGGAAGGCAACCGTCTTCTGGAAATAGCCGGCGCTGCGGCAGTTTCCGATCAGGTTGTTCGTGATGTAGTAATAATCCGTGCCTTCGCCGTAGATCGCGTAACCGTTTACAAGATCATCCTCGCCCATCGCGTACCACGGGGCGGATCCGGAAACGTGCGGAACCTTCGATTCGTCGAACCGGCCCTGAACGTTCCAGAAGATGTTGTTGTCGAGCAGGTTGACGTCGTCACGGCTGCATTCGATGAAGATCGCCTCGCGCTGTTCGATTCCGTCGAGGAAGAGGTTTTGAGTGATGCGGTTGTTCATGTTGCCGACGTCGAGCCAGATATGGTCGGCGCGGAAGGTTTTCGTAAAGATGTTGCGGCGGAAGAGGCTGTTGCGCGTGTTGTGGAATTTGAGGCCGGCGGCTTCCCAGGAGAGCTCCATCTTCTGCCAGCCGGTCCCCTCGATCAGGTTGTCCTCAATGAGCATCTGAACCGCGCCGAGGCCGGCAATTCCGCAGACGCCGGCATCGAAGATCTTGCAGCGGCGGATGATCGAATAGCCGTTGGGGCGGTCGGGTTCGTGATTATGGTGCCAGCATTCGCTTCCGATATCGATTCCGACGCAGTTGGACCAGTCGATCGTGCAGTCTTCAATGATCCAGTGGTGGCCTCTGTGCGCCGAAAGAGCGCCGCGCTGCGGAACCGGAGCGCCGGTTGCCGCGTGAGCGAGGGTCAGTCCTTTTACCTTGATATAGGAGATAAAGGATTCCTCCGGAGCGAAGCACTGCTCGCGGGAGGTCAGCTCGATCAGATGATCGGCGGGATCGCCGTCATCCGGGAGACGGAAATGAACCTTCTGGCCGTTCGCTTCGACCCAGTAGGAACCGGGGGTAGAAGCCATGTGGTTGTAAAGCGGAACCTGCAAAAGCGGTTTGCCGTCACAGAAAACCATACCGCGGCGGTTGAGGTAGGTCGTCATATCCGTTTTATCAAATTCAATGAAAAGACGGTCGTGGATGATGTTGATTGCGCAGAAGGGATTGTACCCCTGGAAATCCTTCGGATCGAGCTTCGTTTCCCAGATCACGGGATTGACGCCCGGCGCGGGGCGAACACCGCGGAACAGGTTCCAGTCGGTGCTGCGCTTGAAACTTTTCGCGATCACGGAAGCCTTGATGATCGCCTCGCCGTCACCGTAGGCTTCGTAGGCGATCATTTTTTCCGGACCTTCGCCGCTCCGGGCGGGGCTGACCGTTTCGCGGTAGGTGCCGCCGTGGATCAGAACACGGGTTCCGGGGGTGGCAATCTGAGCTGCAGCGTTGATCGTCTTGAACGGACGGTCGATCGAGCCGTCGTTGTCGTCGCTTGCCGCGGGATTTTCACAGGCGACGTGGAGTTCGCGTTCGTAGTGCTGTTCTTTCTCCCAGAATTCGAAATATTCACCGTTCGGGAGGCGGGCCGTTAAGTCTTTTGCCATTTCCATCTTCCTTTCATGGGTATTATCGTACTTTTATTATAAGCGTTCTGAGAGAAAGCGTCAATCGGATCTTTCAATTTGTGCAAAATGATGAAAAAGAAGGTGAAATCGCGGAAGCGAACAATAATTTCAATTCAGAAATATATATTTTCACAAAAAACATTAAAAATAAAAAACAATGTTGAAAAAAGAAAAAAGATGTGCTATATTATTCATATATCTAAAATTGCCTGAACAGCAAAGACTTTCCTCAGCAGAACAGCGATGCGGGCCAGCCGTTCAAAGCGGCGTTTTTTGAGAGTTTTACCGCAAAAGGGCGACCCGTATCGGAGGAAAGGAGAGAAGGAAAATGATTCGTTTCGGTGCCCCCTTGCCGGAATTTCATTCGGCGGAGGAATGGGTAAAACTCAACCGGCAGCTCGGCTATAACGCCGCCTACGTTCCGGTGGACGAAAATGCTTCCGAACGCGAAATCGAAGAATACCTCGCCGCCGCGCGCGAGAACGATATCGTCCTTGCGGAGGTCGGCGCATGGTCCAACCTGATTTCGCCCGACCCGAAGATCAAGGAAGCTGCGATCGAATACAATATCCGCCGCCTTGCACTCGCGGAACGTACCGGCGCGCGCTGCTGCGTCGACGTTTCCGGTTCGAAGGGCAGCTACTGGTGCGGAGCGGATCCGGGCAATTACGCGCCCGGTACCTATGAAGAAACGATCGAAGCGATCCAGAGGATCATCGACGCCGTCCGGCCGCGCAGAACCTATTATACGATGGAACTGATGCAGTGGGCTTATCCGGATTCCGTTGATTCCTACGTCCAAATGATCCGTGACGTCGACCGGGAGCGCTTTGCCGTTCATCTCGATCCGGTGAATATCCTCAATATGCCGGAAAAGGTCTATAAAAACGGCGAGATCATCCGCGACGCGTTTGCGCGCCTCGGGCCGAAGATCCGTTCCTGCCATGCGAAAGACGTCTTTATGGACGAAAAATTCCTCGTTCATATCTCGGAGATCCGCATCGGCCTCGGCTCCCTCGATTACGGCGCGTATCTGACGGAGCTTCTCCGTTATCCCGACGTCCCTCTGCTTTTGGAACATCTCGATACCCAGGAGGAATACCGGCTCGCTGCCGATCAGGTCCGGGCATATGCAGAAGCGCTGGGAATCCCCATGCCGCAGCCGCAAAGCTGATTTTAGGATCTGTTCTACTCTTCTGTTGCATTCTTTGTTCTGAAACTCCCCGCAAGAGATTTGGAGGTCTTTCGGAGAGTCAAAGATAGATTTATAAGAAGGAACACTATGAAAAAATTCTGGCAGTCGTCCTGTGCCTCTGCATGGTGATTGCGATCCTTGCCGGATGCTCCTCGAGCGATACGCCGTCGAGCTCCACTCCGTCAAGCAGCACGCCGTCTTCGAGCCAGGGCAGCAGCACCCCCGCTTCCAGCGATACGCCCGAACCCTCCGGAGAAGAAATGACTCCGGCTGAGAAGGCTATTGCTGAAAGAAAAGAATCCGGCAATTATCCGAAGGTCATTTTCAGCTTCTTCACCTGGAACGGCGCTCCGGCCGGACAGGACAGAATCGCTGGCCTTCTGAGTGATTATTGCAGGGAAAAGATCGGCGTTGAAGTTGGCCTTTATATCGCGGACGCTACGACGTACAGAACGCAGCTCCCGCTGATGTTCGCTTCCGGCGAACAGGTCGACATCTACGCCGGCAACGCGCTCGGCTTCAAGACCTGCGTCAACAGCGACTACGCCTATGATATGGCAAAGGACGGCCTCTTCGAGACCTACGGCGCCGATATCCCCACCCAGCTTCCCGAATGGATCTTGGCCGGCTGCTATGTCGGCGACGGCCTCTATGCGCTTCCGAGCGTAAAGGACTTCGCAATCTCGGTTTCCATCTGCTGCATCGCCGCGAAATATCTCGACGGCATCGGCTATGACTACGATTCGAAGTGGTCCGATCCGAACAAGGAATCGATCAAAGTCGACAAGTGGGAAGATCTCGATCCGATCTTTGAACAGCTTCACGCAAAATATCCGGATGTCGCAATCTTCACCTCGACCGGATCGCTCAACCAGGGCTATGTCTATGATAACGTCGG
>CACZON010000052.1 GCA_902782805.1 Oscillospiraceae bacterium | reverse complement strand
GGCGAGAACCCCGTGGACGCAATGATCCGGGAAACGCGCGAGGAAGCCGGAATTATGGTCAGGCCCGAGACGGTCAGGGAATACGGCTATGTCCGCCGGATTCAGCGAAGCGACATAGATGCTTCGGAATGCTTTGTTCAAGAGAATTACTACTACCTGTGCGAAGCGGAGCCGGGAACGGTTCGGCAGTGTTTGGACGCTTACGAGGCGCAGGAAGCCTATACTCTGGAATACGTTGCGCCGACGGCGGCAATTGAAAAGAATCGCAGCGTAGGCGAGAGCCCGTACAATCCCCTGATGTTTGAACGCGAAGCAAGAGTGCTTGAGCTGCTGATTTCTGAGAATTACGTTCAATGATCATCGCGATCGTTTGTCCGAGGTGTTTTATGAAGACTGTTACAATCTGCGGAAGCATGAGATTTGAGAAGGAAATGCGGGAAATCGCGTTTGACCTGGAAACGAAGCACGAAATGAACGTTCTGCAATGCGTGTACAATGCGGCGAACCGGGAGATTTCCAAAGCGGAAAAAGACGCTCTGGCCAAAGCGCATTTCCTGAAGATTGCGCTTTCCGATGCGGTTTACGTTGTCGATCCGGAAGGTTATATCGGCGATTCCGTCGCGGAAGAGATTCAGTTTGCACAAGCAAACGGGAAAGAGGTCATCTTTCATTCAAAACACACGGCAGCCTGCCGTTGAAAACAGGCAGGAAGCGGCGCCGGCTGCTTTTGCGCGGAGAATACAAGGCGTTTTATCTTCCGAAGGACGGTCCGCCGGTTATGACGGCGCGCGGAAGAAATCTCCCAAAAAAGCAAAAAGCAAGACGAACCGTTGAACCGAACGCCCGGTTTCTGCGTCTAATCGGTGAAAACGAAATCCGGAGGTTTACCATGTATTGTGTCAAATGCGGAAAGAAAATCGAAGAAGAGGCCGCCTTCTGCAGCGACTGCGGGATGCCGGTTCTGAGAAACCTGACGCCGGAGCGTCTTGCGGCGCTGGAAGCGCAGAAACGCGCCTTTGAGCAGTCAAAAGAAAGATACTGTCCGCGCTGCGGGGCAAAGTATCCCGCCGGCGCGCGTTTCTGCGTAAACTGCGGAAGCGCCGCAGTACAAAAACCGGACGAAAACCGCTGCCGAAGCTGCGGCGCGCCGAAAATCCCCGGAGCACGCTTCTGCACCCGGTGCGGCAGCCGGCAGAACGAACGGTAAGGGAGGAAACACGATGCCCGTCAGCACAACGGATCAGGCGCTGGTCTTCGCCGCGCGCAACGGCAACGACGCCTGCTTTGAAGAACTCTATAAACGCTATTACGATAAAATCTACGCGCTCGCGAGAACGACGGTCAAAAACGATTCCGACGCGCAGGACGTCCTCCAGGCGACATTCGTCAAGGCCTGGCAGAACCTGGGTTCCCTCGGGGATCCCGCCGCGTTCAATACCTGGCTCGGGCGGATCGCTCTCAACGAATGCTATACGCTCCTGCGCCGCAAAAAGCCCGCGGTTTCGATCGACGAGCAGGGCGAAGAGGGTGAGGTCATGCAGCTCGAATCCGATCTGATGCTGCCCGCCGAATATGCCGAGCGCGGCGATCTTTCCGCGCGTCTCGGAAAGATCATCGGCGAGCTCTCCGAGGTCCAGCGCGAGACAGTCGTCCTCTTTTACTACGAAGAAATGACCGTGGAAGAAATTGCCGCCGTGATGGACTGTTCCCCCGGAACGGTCAAATCCCGCCTCTTTCTCGCCCGAAAGGCGCTGAAAACCGAGATCGAGGAGCAGGAACGCCGCCGCGGCGAAAAATTCTACGGCCTGGCGCTGCCGTTCGGCGGTATTTTTGCGCGCCAGATCAAAAGCACGATGCTCCCGCCCGATCAGGCGATGCGCGTCTACGCCGAAATCTCCCGCTCGCTGTCCGGCAGTCTTGCGGGCGGCGCGGCGAACGCCGCCTCCGCTTCGTCTCCGGCGGCTTCGGCGGCGCCGGTCCGTACAGCCGGTACGCGGATCGCTTCCGCGGCGGCTCAAAACGCCGTAAAAGGCGCGGCAGGCGGCGCTGCAAAGGCTGCGGCGTCCGGCGCCGGTACGGTGGCAAAAGCGCTCTGGCTCAAGATCACGGCAGGCGTCGTTGCCGGCGCGATCGCGGTTTCCTCCGGCGCTTACGGAGTTTCCAGGGCGGTCAATCTCATCGGAGAAAACGCGTTTCCCTCTTATTCCGCCGAGGAATCCGCCGTCTCGCAGCAGGAGAACAGCCGAAATGAAAGCAGCGCGGAAAACGGCGGCGAACCGACGCCGCCCGAAAACCGGGAGCTTACCGCGGTCGATCCCGAAACGCTCCCCGAGAGCCTTAAGGATTTTCTCAATCAGTTCCTGTTCGGTTATCTCGATTCGAACGACGGGAAGGAATACGATTGCAATTCTCCCGATTGGCGCCTGATCCTGCGAATCGCGACCAACGGAGCGTGTGTCGACCTTTCAAATCCGAGCGGTACCGTTACGTCCGTTTTCGAGCAGGAATTCGACCCGCTCGGAAAATATACCGAAAAAGGCTATATCACGTTCCGCGAGGAAAACGTTCTCTGGATTGCGGAGAATCTCTTCCATACCGGAAAAGCCCGGGCAACTCAGCTGCTCGATTACGCGCTCGAAAACAGCCTCTATCTCTACGAATATACGGAAAACGGCGAAAAACGGCTCTGCAACCGGTTCTTCGGCGTCGGCGGACCGGCTTACGTGATCCGCTTTGAATCGGTCAAAACCGACGGCGAACGCTACTATCTTACGTATACCCGGACGATCGACGGGTCCGAAGATGATGCGGAGCATTACTACGCGGAAGTTTCCGCGATCACGTACGGCGGAACGGATTACTGGACGCTCTGGCGCAACGCCGCGCAGGCGCCGGCCGAATTCCGCGTTCCGCTCCCGAGCGGATACAAAGCAGCCTACCGCGCCTATCTCGGCGCGCTCGAAGAACGATACGATGCGATTTTCCGTACCGAAGTCTTCAATCGTTCGGGGCTTACCGCGCTTTGCGACGTTTACGGCGACGAAACGCCGGAGCTGATCTTCTGGGAGAGCAAAGACGGGGACTATGACGTTCCTCAAAGATTAACCGTCCTGACGTACGAAAACGGCGGCATTAAAACGATCTATCAGGAGATTCCCGGCGAATTCATTTACAGATTTGCACTCTACCGCAGAGAAGGCGAAAAGAAGCTCTGGCTCTATGATTCTATGCCCGTCGCCGATTCCGGCCATACGATTCTCTCTTCGTTCGAAGAAGAAAACGGCGCCCTGACGCAGAAAACACGGGCCTATTATACTGCGATGTACAATATGTCGGATGCTTCGGATTACCATTATGATTTCGTCTGGCAGGTCGAGGGGAAGGACGTCGACGAGGATACGTTCCTTTCCGCGTGCGGCGAACTGCTCCGCAGCGCGGACGAAGTCCTGGCGAAAACGTCGCTCTACGATCCTGACGGAGCATTCGAATCGCTTGAAGACCGTTCGCTCGGCGTGGACGAAGCGATCGATCTTCTCTACGAACTGCTCGGCGAGGTACGTCCGGCCTTGCCGCAGGAGGAAGTCTTCGGCCGGTTCGCGGGCAATTACGTCTTTGCGAGCGGCGCCGGCGGCTGGTCGAGCTCGCTTACGCTCGGCGCCGACGGATCGTTCTCCGGCAATTTCGCCGATACGACCTATCTGCAGACCGACGAATACGAAGTTGAGATCGATCAGTGCGTCTTTACGGGAAAATTCGAACATGCGCGGCGGATCAACGGATTCACCTACGCGTTCGATCTCGCCTGGATCGAATACGAGCGCACGCCCGGAGACCGCGAGCTGACCGAGATCAACGGAACGAAAGCGCTGATCCGCTATACACAGGCCTACGGCCTCGATCCCGGTACGAAAACGGTCTGCGCCTATACGGCGGATGCTTACCGTTACGTTCTGCCCGAAAAATTCCTCGGCTGGGTCGAGCCGCTGCGCAGCGACCGTTATTCGTCGACGCTCGATTACAACTGCCTCTATTCGCTCGAATCCGGCTACGGCTGGCTCGGTCCGAAGGCAGAGAAAGAATAATCCAAAAAAAGTTTGAAAAAAACCGGAAAACGTTAAACCGAAACAGAGCCTTCTGCGTCTAATGGGTGTAAAGAGAAGGAAAAGAACCCTTTTCCCAAGATTTTAAGGAGGCTCATTATGAGAAGAACGTACGCTTACAATTCCATCACCATCGGTACCCTGGTCGGCATTTTAGTGGTCGTATCCACCGAAAACCTTGCGCTCGGAATCATCGCGCTGCTCGCCGTTTCCGTCGTTGGGTTCATCGTGATCCGCCTGATCGAAAACGCGCTTTACGCGGGGATGAACAAAGCGGTCGACGCCGCAGTCGACGCTTACGGCCGCCATAAAGCGAAAAAAGCCTGCGCGCAGCCCGCGCAGAGCTCTGCCGAGGCCGGAGCAAACGCTCCCTCCGGCAGGAGGTGCTGAAGAAAGCGGGCCGGTCATCCGGTCACATTATCGGCGGCGATCCGCGCGCCGTGGAAGAGCTGGCCGCGGGATACAATTTCGATTACAATTTCTACGAAGATACGGTTGCCGGATGCCCGGCGAAGATCGTTGAACGCGGCGGCGCCCTCGGGGTCAGCTCCCGAGATATCTATACCGAAACGCCCGACGGGACGCGGTATATCCTCCATTTTGCCTGCCCCGACGGCGGCGGGGATTACGATCTCTCCGCGATCGAGGAAGTCATGGAGCATTTTCTCTCCTGCATCGAATTCAAATGACCCTCAAACCGATCAAAAAAGAGCAGCCCGGCGGCTGCTCTTTTTGCATCCGGATTTTCCGGAACCGGTTGAAATGCGATCGGAAAAGTGTTACGATCAGTCTGTAAGAGGCCTTACGGTGAAGCCGGAAAATTCACGGAATCGGCATGGCTTTTTACGAAATTCATTCAACGCGGCAGGGGAGAGACAAATGGCGGAATTCTTTGAGATATTGATGATCGTGTGCTTCGGCGTTTCATGGCCGATGAACGTATTGAAATCGTACAAATCGCGTACAACGAAGGGCAAGAGCCTTTTTTTCCTCTGCCTGATCTTTTTCGGCTATATCGCCGGAATCGTCTCGAAACTGATCAACCCCGCGTATATGGCGGCGATCGGGGAAAAATGGTACGTTCTCTTTTTCTACGTGCTCAATTTCCTGATGGTCGGGCTTGATCTTTGTCTCTACGCGCGAAATTACAAGCTCGATCAGGCTGCGGAGCAGGCAAAATGATCGGGGGAGAAAAGCTGGAAAACAACCGGATGATCCGGCGCGTTCTGATGAGCGTTTCCGGCGTCGCGATCTGCGGGATCAGCGTCGGTATGTTCAAGTTTGCCGCGTTCGGCGTCGATCCGTTTCAGTCGCTGATGAGCGGACTCGACGCAGTGATTCCGATTCGTTTCGGAACGCTGTACGTAATCGTCAACGCGTTCTTTTTGACGTTTGCTCTGATATTCGACCGGCGCAAAATCGGGATCGCAACGTTTTTGAATCTCTTTCTGCTCGGATACCTCGTGGAATTCTCTCAGGGGCTCTGTGAAAAGCTGCTGACCGCGCCGTCGATTTTCACGCGTATCGGCGTGTTCCTGTTTGCGATCGTGATTTTGTGCCTTTCTTCCTCGCTGTATTTTACAGCCGATCTCGGCGTTTCTCCTTACGACGCGCTCGCGCTCGTCTGGTCTCAGAAACAGAAAAAACTGCGCTTTGCGCTTTGCCGCGTACTTTGCGATCTCGGCTGCGTTTTGCTCGGCAGCGTACTGCTGCTGATTTCGGGCAGCGGTTTATCCGGATTATTCGCCTCCGTCGGGATCGGGACGGTATTCACTGCGTTCTTCATGGGTCCGCTGATTCAGTTCTTCAACCGGTTCGTTGCCCGGCCGATCCTGCAGAAAGAAACGGTTCTTGAAAAATGAAAATGAAAAAGCGGAGCAGGACGCTCCGCTTTTTTCGTGGGTATTTATCCGAGCTCGACGCGTAGGAGGAAAACCGTCTCTTCGCCGCGTTTTGCGCGCAGATCAAGGAACCCGTCCGCCGAACGGACCTTTTCGACCGTCAGCAAATCGCCTTCAAAGCAGGAGGCGCGATAGATCGCCTCGAGCGAGCGGATTTTCATCTTTTCGAGTTCTTTCGCGGAGAAAAGCCCCAACAGCGCGCGCAGGTAAGCGCAGTTGTTCATATGACCGCCGATATCGGTATCCATCGAGGAAACGCGGTGTTCCCCGAGCGTTTCCGCCGCGGCAAATTCCGATTCCGGTATGCGGGAAAAGCTCTCCGTGAGAGCGCTTTCACGCTCGAATTTCAGCGAATCGGGGTAGATTTCGGCCATCGATTCGATCTTTCCGGTTTTTACGTTGAGGATCGCCCATTCGGTTTTTCCCGCAACGAGCAGATTCCCGTTCGCGTCGTTAAGCTCGTAGCTGCGGTTGCCGCGGCTGCGGGCGGGCTTTTCCGGCCAGGTCGTCAGCGAAACCGGCGCGCCCATTGCGGGGCGCGGAGCGAGAAAACGCACCTTCGTCTTCGCGGTCAGCCAGAACAGATCGCGCTTCTGAAGATCGTAGAGCCCGACCGAAAGCGAAGAAGCATGGGCGGCGGCGATATCCATCATCAGCCGAAAGGCGTCGCACCAGCCGAGCCTGCCGGAAAAATCGCAGACGCTCGGGGCGACGGTGAGGTCTTGAGTAAATACTTCCTGAATCATTTCGCAGCATCCTTTCGGGAAAACGTTCCCGAAACAGTATAGCGCATTTTCCGCGGTTTCACAAGTGCTTTTAGAGCGCCATGCCCGCTTGACTTGCGGCGCGGGGATATGGTATCATTTGAATCAGAAAAAAGGAACGAAAGGGCAAAGAGGGAAACAGGATGAATTATCGAAGACTCGGAAAAACGGAACTGAAGGTCAGCGAAATCGGCTTCGGCGGAGAATGGCTCGAGCGCCATGAATTCGAGGAATCGGTCGAATTGCTGCGCTACGCCGGCGAAAAAGGAATCAATATCGTCGATTGCTGGATGGCGGATCCGAAGTCGCGCGAGATCATCGGCAAAGCGATCGGAGAAAACCGCGAGCGATGGATCGTTCAGGGCCATATCGGCTCGACCTGGCAGAACGGACAGTACGTTCGCACGCGCGACATGGCGTTCGTAAAGCCTGCGTTCGAGGATCTGCTCCTGCGGATGAAGACCTCCTATGTCGACCTCGGAATGATCCACTACATCGACGAACAGGCGGATTACGACCGCACCATGAATGGAGAATTTCTCGAATACGTCCGCTCGCTCAAGGCGCAGGGGAAGATCCGCCATATCGGCATGAGCACCCATAATCCCCGCATCGCAAAGCAGGCCGCGCAGTCCGGGATCGTCGAGATGATCCTCTTCTCGGTCAATCCCGCGTTCGATATGCGTCCGGCTACGGAAAATCTCGATTCGTTGTGGGAAGGATACGACGCCGGCTTTTCCGGCATCGATCCCGATCGCGCTGAGCTTTACCGCATCTGCGAAGAAAACGACGTTGGGATCACGGTCATGAAGGGATACTTCGGCGGCGCGCTGTTCAACCCGGAAAAATCGCCCTTCGGCGTAACGTTTACGCCGGTTCAGCTTCTGCATTACGCTCTGACGCGCCCGGCGGTCTGCTCGGTGCTCGTCGGCTACGATACGAAGGATCAGATCGACGCCGCGGTCGCCTATGAAAACGCAGACGACGACGCAAAAGACTACGCCTCGATCCTCGCTTCGGCACCGCTTCATTCCTACCGCGGGATCTGCACCTACTGCGGCCACTGCAAGCCCTGCCCAATGGAGATCGATATCGCGGCGGTGGGCAAGCTCTACGATCTGGCCGCCGCTTATCCGCAGGCGCCGGAGAGCGTCCGCGCGCATTACGCGGCGCTTTCCCACAAGGCTTCGGAATGCATCGGCTGCAGAAGCTGCGAAGAACGCTGCCCCTTCGGCGTGGAAATCGCCGCGCGGATGGAAAAAGCCGCCGCGCTGTTCGGAGAATAAACCGCGGGGGGAGGATCCTTCAGATGACGTTCGCAAAAAACCGCACCCGTCTCTTGCTCGGGAGCAAAAAACCGTATTCGTTCCTCAGAGCATTGCTGCGCAGGAAGCAGCCGGCCCCGAAAAAGCCAACGCAGCCGGAGCGGATGCCCCAGGTCGGAAAACCGCCGCAGCCGCAGGTAATGCCGCACAACGGCGCCGCGCCGAAACCGCAGACGCTCCCGTTTCACCGCGGCGGGCCTGCCTCGCTCTGATGTTCGGAAATCTTTATAAGCCGCCGTTCGTTTCAACGGCGGTTTTTCTTTACAACGAAACGCGTTTTATGATACAATTAAATCAAAAGCAGAAATAAAAACACGATTCGATTCATCTTTTTAAGGAGTGGTAAATATGGCTGACGTTCAGGAGCTGATGCAGAACATTAAGGAAAATATCGCGAAAGCGGTCGTCGGGCTCGAGAAGCCGACCGAGCTGATGCTGATCGCACTGCTCGCGAGGGGACACGTACTTCTGGAGGACGTTCCCGGCCTCGGGAAGACGACGCTCGTTTCCGCGTTGGCGCGCTCGATCGGATGCACGTTCTCGCGCATCCAGTTTACGCCGGACGTCCTTCCCAGCGACGTTGCGGGCTATACGGTCGCGAATCTTTCCTCCGGCGAGCGCAGCGTCGTGTTCGGCGCGGCGATGGCGCAGATCGTTCTGGCCGACGAAATCAACCGCACGAGCCCGAAAACGCAGTCCGCGCTGCTCGAGGTTATGCAGGAAAACCAGCTGACGATCGACGGAAAGACCTATCCCGTCCCGCAGCCGTATATCGTCCTTGCAACCCAGAACCCCTCAAGCGCGATCGGAACCTATCCGCTGCCCGAAGCGCAGCTCGACCGCTTTATGATGAAGCTTTCGCTCGGCTATCCGGGCAAAGCCGGCGAGATCGAAATCCTCCGGCGCAATCTTTCCTCCGCGCCGATCGAAACCGTTGCGCCCGTTGCGAGCGCGCAGGATATCCTCGACGCGATCGACCGCCGCCGCGAGATCGTCTGCTCCCAAAGCGTAATGGATTATATCGTAACGATCGCCGAGGCAACCCGCCGCGATGAACGCGTTTCGCTGGGCGTCTCGACCCGCGGTTCGATCGCTCTGATGGAGGCCTGCCGCGCACGCGCGCTGATTTCCGGGCGCGAGTACGCTTCGCCCGATGACGTTCAGACGCTCTGCGAGCCGGTCCTTGCCCACAGATTGGTTCTCAACCGCCAGAAAAATCCGAAGCGCGAGACCGAAGCGCAGGTCCTCGCTTCGATCGTCCGGCAGATCCGCGTGCCGGGAGCGTCATGAAGCTCCGCCGCCGGATCTATACGCTCGTGCTGATCGCGCTGCTGTTCGCCGCGCTCTATACGGGCCTCCGCGTCCTGTATATTCTCCTGTTTACGGCGATTTTTCTGCTGCTGTTCGTGCTCGGGCTTAATCTTTACACCATCTATACGTTCCGCTATACGCAGCTTCTCGAAACCGACCGCGCCGAAAAGGGAACAAGGGTAACGCTCCGCGTCAACATCGTCAACGAAACGTTTCTGCCGCTTTCGATGATGGAGATCCGCTTTGCGTTGCCCTGCCCGGGAAGAACGCTCGATCATCCGATCTGTGTGGCGCCCTATTCCCGCGAAGACTTCGAGCTGACGCTCGATCTGCCGTACCGCGGGGTCTACGAAGTCGGGATGAAGGAGATCCGCATCACGGACGTCTTCGGTCTGACGAGCATCCGCTACGAGCTGAGTAAGCTCCCGTATTATAAAATGCTCCGCCTGACCGTTCTGCCGGCCGTTCCGGAAAGCGCCGGAGCGGGGGAGATCCTCGACGAAAAGCTCTTTGCGCTCGAAGCCGGCTCTCCGCTCGCTTCGGAGAACGTCTCCTCGGCGCGGCAGTATCAGCCGGGAGATCCGCTCAAGCGCGTCAACTGGAAGGTTTCCGCGCGCTACGGCGAATTTTTCGTAAAGGAATACGACGCCCCGGCGCGCGAAAGCATCGCGCTTTTGATCGATAATACCTACGAGGCGCCGCCGGCGCCGAAAAAACGGCTCTTCCGGCGCAGTAAAAAGGGAAATCCCGGAGCCGAAGCCGAGCGCCTCGCCGCGAAAGCGAACGCCGTATGCGAATGCGCGGCATCGCTTGCGCAGCTTTCGCTTGCGCGCGGACGTCTTGCGGAGCTTTATCTGACCAACGCGGAAGATAAAGAACCGCTGCGCGCGAGCGACGAGATGAAAATGGAAGAGCTGCTCCTGCGTCTTGCCGAAGCGGATTTTACCGCGCCGGGCAGCTTCACCGCGCGCCTCGAAGAGGTTGCGCTCGAAACGCATGCCGACGCGCTGATCGTTCTGAGCGCCAACGCCGACGACGCGATGGCGGAAGAGCTCGCAAAATATACCGAGTCCTTTGATTCCTGCGCGCTGATTGCGATCGATTCGGCGCCGCAGAAAGTCGGCAGCATCGGCGTGCTCTCCCTGCCGCTCGGTGCGGCGGCAGCCGATCTCCTTTCCGGGGAGGTGAACGCGCGATGAGAGAAAACCTCGAAAAAGCGTTCGATCAAACCGGCGCGTTCGTTCTCGATGCCGTCTGTGCCTATCTGCTGCTTTTCTCGCTGAGCCTGACGCTCTTCCCGCTGCTCGTGATCGAAGCGAGCGTCGCCGAATGTGCAGTCTACGCCGCGATCGCGCTCGGGATCTGCGTGCTTTTCTCGATCGGCAAGCTCACGGTGCCGCTTCTGATCGGCGTTCCGGCCGCGGCGGCGATCCTGATCGCCGTTCTGCAGTTTACACGCGGCACGGTTCTCGATTATCTTTCCGGATTCTTCCGCTGGTGTATCGCCGGGCTGCCGGAGACGGAGCCCTATTCCTACGATCTGAGCGTCCACGCGGTGCGCGTGCTGATCCTGCTTCTGCCGGCGGCGCTGGTGCTGCTCTTTTTCCGCAAGCTGTTCTTCTACCCGCCGATCCCTCTTTTGAGTCTCGCGCTTTATCTCTACGCCCAGCTCGGCGACCTCAACGGCCGCTATCTGCTGCTTGCGGCGCTGATCCTGCTCAATCTGGCGGCGCTTTCGCGCGCGACCCATCGCCGTATCCGCAAGAAACTCCGCGAAGGCGCGCGGCTGCCCGAAGCGGTCATGCGTTCCGCGGCGCTGATTCTGGGGATCGCCGCGGTCTTCCTTTCCACGATGATCGCCTCCGCGCCGGACGGAAAATGGAAATCCCAGGGGCTGCGCCGCTTCGTTTCGGACACCTCCGATTTCGTCAGCTATCTCTTCGGCGGCGGCGCAGACAAGGGCTCTGATTTCTCGCTCGGCTGGTCCGGCTTTTCGCCCTACGGCGGAAGACTCGGCGGCGATATCGAGCCGAGCGACCGCATTACGCTCAACATCCATGCCGATACCCCGACGCTGCTGATGGGCAGCGTGTCCAACGAATACAACGGCGCTTACTGGTACGACGGCGGTTCGGTCGGAAACTTCCGTCTCGGCAGCTTCTTCTGGGGGCTTCGGCGGCGCGAAGCGCTCGCGCTCTCGAACCCGCGCGGCGGAAAAGCCGCCCGGGAGCAGTACAAAAAGGTGATGAAAACCGTTTCGATCCGTGTTTCGCCGAACGTCTATTACCGTAACCTCTTCTTCGGCGGCGTCCCGCGGGATTGGGAATTCAATTCGAGCGTCAAAGAGGTCTATTTCAATAAGCAGGGTGAGCTCTATATGCTCGAGGAGCCCTCCGTTAACGTCATCTACACCTTCCAAACGGAGATCCCGGATCTGAAGAGCGAGACGTTCGAGGAGGATTTCCTCCTGCTCGAGCAGCTTTGCTCCGACGCGCGCGATTCCTATTACTCGGATATTTTCGAAGCGAACACCGCGCTGCCGGAAAGCCTGCCGCCGCGCGTGTATGAAATCGCGCGGGAGATCACGAAAAACGCCGCGACGCCCGCCGAAAAGGCGTTTGCGATCGAGCGCTGGCTCGAAGAAAACTGCACCTATACGCTCTCCCCGGGCGACGTTCCCGAGGGGCGCGATTTCGTCGATTACTTCCTCGAAACCCGCGAAGGCTACTGCACCTACTACGCGAGCGCGATGACGGTGCTTGCGCGCTGCGCCGGCCTGCCCGCGCGCTACGTCTCCGGATTCGGGATGAAGCAGAATCCCACTTATTCCGCGACCTACAACTATCTCGCGACGAACGCGACCGCCCACGCCTGGAGCCAGATCTATTTCTCCGGGATCGGCTGGGTTTCATTTGATCCTTCCGATTTCAATTTCTTTGAACCGGCGATCGTTCCCGAAAAGGAGACGAAGCCCTCCGATAAACCGAAGGATTCGGGCAGCCAGAACCCGACGCGGACCGAAGAGGAGATCGAACCCGGCCCGATCGAGCCGATCGAGCCCGAAAACCTCCCGCCGGTTCCGGTTAAAACATTCAAATGGATCTATCTGATCCCGGCGTTCTTCGGTGCGCTTCTGATCGCGGGGGCGGTGCTCCTTCTGCTGCGCTGGCGTGAGCTGAACATCGGCCCGCGGCGCCTACGCAACCGCACCCTCGGCAAAACGAAGGATCGCAGCGAGGCGGCGGAGCTGCTCTTTGCGCGCCTCGTCGATCAGCTCGGCTTCCTCAGCCTCTATCTCCTGCCGGGCGAGACGCTCTCCGAATTCACCGCGCGCTGCAGCAAAGCGCTCGAGGAGGAGAAGCGGTTCTCCGAGGGCTTCGGCGCGATCGACCGCCTCCATTACGGCGAACGCGAGCCCACCAAAGAGGAGATCTTCGCGCTGTGCGAGCTTTCGGTCAATACCGAGCGCGAGATCCGGAACGTTTTCGGCGCGAAGAGATACCTTATGCGCCGCGTGATTTTCAACTATAACCCCAACCGCGTCAAACGCGCAAAGAAGACGAACGAACCGGACTCCAAAAAATCAAAAGGAAAGGAAGCGGCCTGAGATGCCATTTTCAATCATCCGGGCGGATCTTACAAAAATTGAATGCGACGCGATCGTCAACGCCGCGAACCGGTCGCTGCTCGGCGGCGGGGGAGTGGACGGCGCGATCCACCGCGCCGCGGGGCCGCGCCTGCTCGAAGAATGCAGGACCCTCGGCGGCTGCGAAATCGGAGAGGCAAAGCTGACGCGCGGCTACGCTCTGCCGGCGAAATACGTGATCCATACCGTCGGCCCGGTCTGGCACGGCGGGATCACCGGCGAGCGCAGAAAGCTTGCGGACTGCTACAAAAACTCCCTCAATCTCGCAAAGGAGCACGCGTTTTCCTCGGTCGCCTTCCCGCTGATTTCCGCCGGCGCCTACGGCTTCCCGAAGGAGATCGCGCTTGAGACCGCGGTAAAGACGATCGGCGAATTCCTCCGGGAGAACGAGATGGACGTGACGCTCG
>CACZON010000051.1 GCA_902782805.1 Oscillospiraceae bacterium | reverse complement strand
GTGACGGGATTCGAACCCACGACCTCTGCGTCCCGAACGCAGCGCTCTACCAAACTGAGCCACACCTCGAAAAAGAATAGCTCCACCCACGGGAAGTGGAGCTATGGCAGCGGTGCCAGGACTTGAACCCAGACATACAGAGTCAGAGTCTGCTGTGCTACCTTTACACAACACCGCTAAATTCCGTCGTCTCCGACAGCATTATTTATTATACTATAATTCATTCAAAAGTCAACACTTTTTTCAAAATATTTCGCCGCAAAAAACCTCCCGGCAAATTGCTTGCCGGGAGGCTGCTTTTTTGAAAATGAAGGTCCCTGCGGAAATTACCAGTCTCCGCCTTCGTTCTCTTCCCCTTCTTCGCCGCTTTCTTCCCCTTCTTCGGTTTGATCGCTCCGCCGGATATTTTCCATGTGTTCTTCGAGCGTCTCCGCGAAGTAAGTAACACCGTCGGATCCGTGGAGGAAGTAGTAGTAATTCGTTTCCTCCGGGTGAAGAACGGCGTCGATCGCGCTCAGGCCCGGATTGCAGATCGCGCCGTCGGGAATTCCGCGGATCGTATAGGTATCGTAGGCACTGACGTAATTCTCCATTCCTTCGGGAAGTTCGTCTTTCGTGCGGTAGGGATAATAGACCGTCGAGTCAAGCTCAAGGCGATAGATATCGTAGAGGTAGCCGTCTTTGAGGCGGTTGAGGATGACGGAAGCAATCTTCGGCATCTCGTAGGCGTTGGCGGCCTCGGACTGTACGAGCGACGCCAGGATCACCAGCTCGTCGTATGTCATATTGCGCTCTTCCAGAATTTTTTCGTTTTCGGCGCTCATGATCTTTTTCTGACCGTTGTAAATGAGCTTCGAAAGCGCGTCCTCGGCGCCCTCGCCGATATAGAACTGATAGGTATCCGGGAAGAGATAGCCCTCGACCTTGTAATAGCGGTCCTCTTTGGGATCGATCGACGCGATCAGATCGTACTTGTCAAACAGCGTGCTGTTGAGCGCACTGAGGACTTCGTCGTATTTCGCAACGCCGTTTTCGTCGAGCAGGCGGGCGACCTCCATCGCGTTGATGCCCTCGTAGAACATGATTTCAACCACGTCGACCCGGTTCTGATCCGCGAGCAGGAAGTTGATGATCTGCTCGTAGTCCATATTCGTAGGAATCTGGAATTCCCCGCGTCCGAACTGATCCGTATGGGTCGCAAGGCAGTAGAGCTTGAAGAATTCCGGCTGATCGATCACGTTCGCCTCTTTGAGGATCCCGACGACCTCGTCGAGATTCGCTTCTTCCGGGATCGTGATATCGACCGTTGCATTTACGCTCCGGTGCATCGCAAAAACGTCGCTGGCGCCTTTCGAAAGGTACGAGCCCGCGTAGATGCCGAGCATCGCGACGAGGACGATCCAGGCAACGCGGAAAAGCCAGCGGTTTTTCTTGCGCTTCTGCTTATTGCGGCGTTTTTCGAGCTTCCGTTCGCGGCGCGCGCTTTTGGAAGCGGCCTTGCTCGTCTGAACCTTCTTTTCCTCGGGTAAGGAAGGCATCGAGAAGCTGTTCATATCCAGGAAATCGCGCCCGGTATTGGAAGCGGGGGCTTCGGCGTCGGATACGACGTACTGCGTATCGCGGACTCTGCGCCGGAACGGGCCGTTTTCACCGGTTGCGGCGGAAGCGGAAGCCAGAGGCGTATAAACCGCGAAATCCGGTTCCTCTTCTTCCGCCTCTTCTTCGTTATCAAAATAATAGTCGTTCAAAAGGAAGGCGCGCTCCGGAAGCTCTTCGCTTATCTGCGGCGCTTCCTGCGTCTCTTCGGAATGTTCCGCGGGATCGGTCTCCTCGTCCGAAACGCCGGCTGAGGAAGATACGGCGTCCTCCTGCGAAAGCTCCGCCGCCGGTTCCTGCTTCTTCGGCGCAAAATCGGCGGACGTGTGCTCCGAAAGCCATTTTTCAAAGCGTTCGTCGCTTTTCTCACTCATTGCGCTTCACCTCCGCCCAGAAATCCGCAAGCTGAATCGAAGCCGCGATCTCGTCGGCCTTCTCCCTGCCCTTTTGATATTCCGCGATCGCAAGGCCGAAGGGTACGGCCCAGCCGGCAGCGCGGGCAGTGATCACGTTGCCGTCGGTTACAACGTTTTTTTGGGAAAGACGCGCTCCGGAAAGCTCGGATTCATAACCCGGGAAGCAGATTGCTTCTTTCCCTTCGAGGATCCCCCATCTGCCGAGCAGATACGGCGCGGCGCAGATCGCGGCGATCATTTCGCCCCTTTCAAACGCCTGCATCACCGCCGCTTTTACGAACGAAGAGGATTCCAGATTCTTCGCACCCGGCATTCCTCCGGGCAGTACGACGCCGGAGATCTGAGAAAGGTCCAGTTCGTCGGCGGAATAATCGGCTGTGATCGGAATTCCGTGGCTTCCGGTTACGATTTTTCCTTCGATCCCTACGGTAACGATTTCAATTCCGGCGCGCCGCGCGATATCCAGCGGGGCGATCGCCTCGGTCTCTTCAAATCCGGGGGCTAAAAACTGACAGATCATTCTCGTTTCTCCTTCCTATTCGAGCGTCAAACCGAGATAAGCGGTTTTTGTTTCGGGGATTTCGGATTCGCCGAGCGGCAGAATCATCCCGCGGTTTTCAAAGCTGCCGAATCCTTTGAGACAATCGGCGGCGGTATGGATTTCATATTCTTTTGCCGGATATTCTTCGCAAATGCGGGAAAACAACAGATCGAAGTCCTCCGGCGCGGCAAAAAGCTCGCTGACGCGGCAGAGCGCGCCGTCGTGTTCGGAAATCATCGCGTAAGCGTTCTTTGCGCTTACAAAGCGGTAATATCGTTTTGCAAACGATACGTGCGTTTCGGGAAAGAGGATGCTTCCGGGCGTCTCTTTGAGGAACGCTTCGCGCACGGCCTTGGGATCGTCGCATTCAAAGCGCACGGTTTCTTTGGAGGGCGCCTTATACGGTAGTATCACGCGCCGGGCGGCAAAATATTCGCGATATCCGCAGCGCAGATAGTAGCGAACAAGGCTTTCTTCCCCCGGCAGGAGGCACAGCGCGGCTTTTCCGCGCTCACGCGCGATCTGCGCCGCATAGGAGAGCAGCGCGCGCATGATGCCTCGCCTGCGAAATTCCGGTTTCGTCGCGGCGGCGTAGAGATAATAGACCGGCTCCGATCGTTCAGAGGAAAGGATTATCTGCGCGGGCAGAAGATAGAGCGCCGCGCGCAGTTCGCCGTTTTCCTTTGCGGCGCAGGTGTTTTCCGGCCGGAACATCCGTTCGAAAAAGAGACGGATCGTTTCGGGACCGTCGCCGAAAGCGCTCTGCCAGAGCGCTTCGAGCGCGGGAAGATCGGATTCGTACGCGGCAGAAAACTCAATCAAGGCGCATTCCCTCTCTGATCCGTGCGGTGTATTTTTTCAGAAGGACGTCCGGTTCGTAGGAGAGCTTCGATTTACGAAGGCCTTCGATCCCGAGATCCTCCTCGCGGTTGATGTATTCGTATTTTCCGAGGATGCTCTTTGCGAATTCCTGATTGATTACGGAATACACGCCTTCGTACTCCGAGAGCGCCTTTTCGAAATGAGCGTCCACCTCGGTCTCATTGAGTATTTCCGCAATTGTAAAGGCGACCGGCTTGCCGGAAACGGCGACATATCCGCCGATCAGATCGAACTGCTCGAAGTATTCGAGCGCATATTCGATCGCGCGCCGCTCCTCGTTGTGCTGGGCGTTCGTCTCGTTTGAGGTCGTCCATTCGTCCATGATCTCAAGACAAACGTCTTTGTTTTTGGAGTCAAGCGGGAAATACTCGTATGAATATAAAGACCGGAAACGGTTGATGTGATTACGCTTTGCGTGCAGCTTTCGTCCCGGCAGAAGCGCCAGCTTCTCGGTTTTATAGATATAATCGAACTGGTCGCGCTGCGGCGAAAACTCCAGCGTTCCGGGAAAGAGCGAATCGAGATACGGAAGATCCTCTTCGCGGATCGAGGAAAAGTAAAAAGCTTTTCCCTCGTTTTGGGCGTCCTGCGCGCAGAACCGCATCATCTCGCTCGTTTGCTCGAGATAAAACGGAACGTAGTAGTAAAACGTACCGCTGCCGAATCGGATGATCGGAATTCCGCCGTAATTTGCGAGCATGGTATGGTAGCTGTCGATCCAGAGCGCAAAGGTCCCGAACGCGCGGTCGCTGCCGGAAAGACCTTTCGGCTTCATAAAATCTTTGACCCAGGAAAGCTCAGCGATTTTCGGTT
>CACZON010000050.1 GCA_902782805.1 Oscillospiraceae bacterium | reverse complement strand
TGAAGAATTACTATCAGGGGGTCAGCAAGCTCCGTTTTGCGGAGATCATTTCATTTCTGCAGAATTTTACACTCCCGGTGCTGTTTGCGTTTTTGCTCAGCCGTTTTCTCGGCGTGACCGGCGTATGGCTCGGATATATCTGCGGAGAAGCTGCAACGCTGCTCTTTATCTCGGCGGTCGTCTGGCGGAATCGGCGGCGCGTTACTCTTTCTGCAGACGCTTACAGCTTGCTCGGAGAGGAGTTTACGGCGATGCCCGAAAACTGTTTCGAGCGCTCGGTCCAGTCGATCGGCGAAGCGGCGGATGTTTCACAGCAACTCTGTGATTTCTGCCGCGAGAAGGGGGTCGATGCGAAAACGTCGATGCTGGTCGGTCTGTGTGTGGAAGAAATGACCGTCAATGTCATCCAGCACGGCTTTACGAAGGATAAATCCGACCACAACGTTGACGTCCGGCTGGTGATCGACCGGGACGCCCGGATCATCCGTATCCGCGACAACTGCGTCCATTTCGATCCGACGAAGTACGTTGAACTCCATCCAAGCGGCGATCCCGCGGGGCATATCGGCCTTCGGATGGTTATGGGTATGGTAAAAGAAGCCAACTACGTCAATTCGCTCGGACTCAACAACCTGACCTTGACGATTTGATCCGGAAAAAAGAACCGTTCGGTTCGGTGCCTTAATAAAAGTAATCCCGGAATGCGTTTCCGGCGATTTTGAGCAATCAGGAGGGACAAAAGATGAACAAAGCAATCAAAACGGCTGCCGTGCTGCTGCTTTGCATGCTGTTCTGCCTTGCGGGGCTTTCCGGCTGCAGCGAAGAGAAAAAGCCGCAGCTTGAAAACTGCGGGATCCAGCACGAGCAGGAATTCGGCGGAGTATATATCTGTATGACCATCGACGATTTCAACGCTTTGGGCTTTTCTTACGGCGACAGCGTAAAGGTAACTTTCTCCAACGGCTACGAGCTTGCTGATATTCCGTATTACAACGGATACTATACGAGCAACGGCGAGCCGCTGCTGGTTGCCTATCCGGGCTATCCCTATATCAAGGCCGGCATCAACAACGGCGAAGATCTCTATACGATCGCGGGTCTGCTGGAAAACGAAGGGCCGAAAATCAATCTGTTTTCGGTTGCACAGTTGCGGGAGAGCGATACGGCGACGATCACACTCAACGAACACGGCAAATACACTGCGATCCAGAACGCGCGGGATATCCATTATTACGACGAGCGCGAACGCTACGACAGCGACGAGATTTTCGCAAATTTCCGGAAAATCAAGGCAGGAAACCTGAAGGAAGGGATCCTCTGCCGCTCCGCGTCGCCCTGCGATAACCAGCATAACCGGGCACCGTACGTCGACGCTCAGATTCAGAAAGCCGGCGTTGCGTTTATCCTGAACCTTTCCGACAACGATCAGAAAATTCAGGGGTATCTCGAAAAACCGGATTTCGCGAGCCCGTATTTCCTCTCGCTTTACGAAAACGGAAAGGTTGAGCCGATCGCACTGAATATGAACTACGGTTCCGACGGCTTCAAAGCCAAAGTTGCCGGCGGACTTTCCGTGATGGCGCAGAACGAAGGGCCGTATCTCGTTCACTGCACCGAGGGAAAAGACCGGACCGGTTTCCTCTGCCTCCTCCTCGAAGCGCTTTGCGGCGCGAGCTATCAGGAAATCGTCGACGACTATATGATCACTTACGATAATTACTACGGGATCAGCACGACGAATCAAACGGATAAATACGACGTGATCGTTGAGAATGTGCTCGTTCCCATGCTGCAGGTTCTGACGCCGGGCGGAAACGGAGACGTTCAAACGGCGGATCTTGCCGCCGGGGCCGAACGGTTCCTGCTGGAAGGCGGAATGACGAAGGAAGAGATCCATCGGCTTCGCGAAAGGCTGATGTAACGGGAAAATCAGAAAGGAGATACGGACGATATGGAACAGACGACGATCTTTTTAAGAGGCAGGATCGATTCCAACAATGCAGCGTCGGTGGAGCGGGATGTTTTTGATCAGCTTGCTTCGAAAGAAAACACCGCCGTGATCCTCGACATGAAAGATCTGGAATATATTTCCAGCGCCGGACTGCGCACCATTCTGCGCCTGAAAAAAAGCTATCCGGATCTGCGGATCACAAACGTCGGTACCGAGATCTATGATATCCTGGATATGACCGGATTTACGGAGATGATGCCGGTTGAAAAAGCGTATCGGGTTGTATCGGTCGAGGGCTGCGAGGAGATCGGGCGCGGCGCCAACGGAACGATTTACCGGATCGACCAGGACAACGTCGTTAAGGTCTACAATAACGCAGACGCGCTTGCCGATATTCAGCACGAACGCGAGGTTGCAAAGCTGGCGCTGATTCTCGGAATTCCAACGGCGATCTCCTACGACGTCGTCAAGGTAGGCGAGAGCTACGGCTCCGTGTTCGAGCTGCTCAACGCCAGAACCTTCTCAACCATTCTGGCAACGGAACCGGAGCGGATCGACTGGTGCGTAAAGGAATACGTCGAGCTGCTCAAAAAGATCCATTCAACGCTTGTCCCCACAGGAAAGCTTCCGGATATGAAAGAAACCGTTCTGAGCTGGGCTAGGTTCATGCAGGATTATCTGCCGAAGGAAGCGGGAGAGAAACTCCTTGCGCTCCTTGAGGCGGTTCCCCACGACGATCACATGATCCACGGAGATTATCATACCAAAAACGTGGAGCTTCAGAACGATGAAGTTCTGCTGATCGATATGGATACGCTCGCGATCGGAAATCCGATCTTCGAGCTTGCCTCCATGTATAACTCTTTCCAGGGCTATTCCGAATTCAACCACGAAACGATCAAACAGTTCCAGGGCTTTGATTATGAGACGGGAACGGCGTTCTGGAAAAAGTCGCTGGCGGCTTATCTCGAGACAAACTGTGAAACGAAGATCCGGGAAGTCGAGGATAAGGCGCGCATCATCGGTTATACGCGGATGATCCGCCGTTCGATCCGCCGACACGGGCTCGAAACGCCCGACGGACGCGCGGAGATCGAACTCTGGAAGGAACGCCTGCTCGGTCTGCTCGAGAAAACGGAAACACTCGTTTTTTCCAAAAACGAACTGGAGATTGAAGCCTCAACAGACCGGCTCGCCGAGGTTCAGGCCTTTATAGAGGAACGGCTCGAAGCGGTCGACTGCCCGCCGAAGGCGCAGATGCAGATCGGCGTTGCGGCCGAGGAAATCTTTGTCAACATCGCCCATTACGCTTACGCGCCGCAAAAAGGCTGCGCAACGGTGCGCGTTGAAGTTCTCGAAGATCCGGTTTCGGTGGTGATAACCTTTATCGATCACGGGATTCCCTATGATCCGCTCGAGAAAGAGGATCCGGATATCAACCTGCCGGCGCAGCAGCGCCAGATCGGCGGCCTCGGAATCTTCATGACGAAACAGCTGATGGACGACGTCGCCTACGAATATAAGGACGGACAGAACATCCTGACGCTCAAAAAGAATCTGTGAGGTAGTTCATGGCGGAGTATAAAACGGACGTCGCTCTGATGAGCGTAACCAATACGGAATTCGCCGCCGTAACGTATTTCCACGACTGGAAAGCTCTGGTGATTCCCGGGGACGATCAAATCTACGATACGGCGAGCTTTGAACGCGACGGCGTAAAGCATTCTCTGGTCCATGCGAAGCTCGGGGAGATGGGAATGACCGCCGCGGCTGCAACCGCGATGAAGGTTATCTACGAATTTCGTCCGCGTTACCTGATCATGGTGGGAATTGCCGCCGGAGTTGCGCTCGAGCAGGTGGAACGCCAGATGTACGGAGACGTTGTCGTGCCGGATATTGTCTGGAATTATTCGGCAGGGAAATTTGTTCCCCCGGATCAGGCGGAGATTACTTTCGGCGATCTCGGCTTTCTGCCTCGATCAACTTACGCGGCAGTTCCGGAGATCATTTTCCCCTATATCCACCAGGCGGTTGAATCTCCGGAGAATCAATGCCATGTCCATATCGGCCCGATGGCCTGCGGAAGTACCGTTGTTGCAAACCGGAGGATCCTCGAAAAGCAGATCCACAATCAGATTAAAACAACCGCCGGATTGGATATGGAATCCTACGCGGTCGTCTACGCGGCGCTTCACGCTACGCGGCCGCAGCCGGTTCCGATCATCATCAAAAGCGTCTGCGATTTTGCAAACAGCGAAAAATCAGACGAATATCAAAAGTTTGCAGCCTATACGAGCTGCGAGTTCGCAAAGCTGCTTTACGAAAAATACCTGCCGCTGGATTCCTGAGCGGCAGCGGTCCCGTTGATCGGGTACCACGGGAGAACGCTATGAGCTATCCGAAAATCGATCTTCATATTCATACGGTCGTTTCCGACGGGACGGATGCGCCGCAGGAGCTGCTCGGAAAAATCAAAGAAGCCGGAATCGGTTTCTTTTCCGTAACGGATCACGACGCGATCAAATGCAGTGCGTTGATTCCGCCCCTGCTTGAGGCGGGCGATCCCGCGTTTCTCCCCGGTGTGGAATTTTCCTGCAAAGACGGGGAGGGGAAATACCATATCCTCGGCTACGGCTACGATCCTGCGGCGCAGTCCATCCGCGATGCAGTCGATTACGGCCATGCGCTGCGGATGAAAAAGGTAAAGAAGCGCCTTGAATTCCTCAAAACGCAATATGGATTCGAGTTCCCGAAAGAGGCGCTTGAACGTCTGCTTTCGCTTGATAATCCCGGAAAGCCTCATATCGCGAATCTGATGGTCGAGTACGGCTACTGCGAAAACAAGGAACAGGGAATTTCGGAATATCTCAACAAAGTGAGAATTACCGGACCTTCCTATCTTCGCCCGGAGGAAGCAATCCGCGCGATCCTCGGCGCCGGCGGGATCCCGGTCCTCGCGCATCCTTTCTACGGAGACGGCGACCAGCTGATCCTCGGCGACGAGATGGAAAAACGGCTGCAGCGGCTGAGCGAATTCGGCCTGCGCGGCGTTGAAGCCTTCTATTCCGGCTTTACGGTCCGTCTGATTCGCCAGATGCTCGCGTTCGCGGAACGCTTCGGCTTCTATGTCACCGCGGGCAGTGATTATCACGGAAAGAATAAAATGATTCAGCTCGGCGATACCGGGCTGGAAGAAGAACCGGAGCTGCCGGACGGGCTGAAGCACTTTTTGGAAGACGTAAAGGACTGCACGCGGTAGAAAAGCCGCATGCCCGCGCGGAGAAGGGAGAAGCGAATGAGAACGCAGTACGGAAACAATCCGGCAATGGATCCGTCCGGATTCGTTGTGCTCGCGGATTTTGTCCCTCAGATCGTTCAGGAGATCCGGTATTATTCCACCTACAATTTCATCGGAGATCGGATCGACGGCTACGAGGAACCCTGCGCGCTTCTGACGAAGGAAGCCGCCCGGGCGCTCAAAGCGGTCAGCGGCGAGATGATCGTCCGGGGCTTGCGTCTGAAAGTGTTCGACGCTTACCGGCCTGCCTGCGCGGTCCGGCATTTCGTGCTTTGGGGAATCGAAGACCAGGATATCCGGATGAAGCCGTATTTTTATCCCGAACTCGAGAAGCAGGAGCTTTTCGCGAAGGGATATATTGCAAAGCAATCGAGCCACAGCCGCGGCAGCACGGTCGATCTGACGCTGCTCGATATGAAAACCGGAAAAGAGCTCGATATGGGAAGCCCGTTCGATCTGTTCAGTGAGATTTCCCATCCGGATTGCCGGGAGATTACCGAAGAACAGTATGAAAACCGGATCATCCTCCGCAGCGCGATGATGCGCAACGGATTCGTACCGCTCGAATGCGAGTGGTGGCATTTCTCGCTTCGGGAAGAGCCTTATCCGGATACGTATTTTGAATTCCCGGTATCCTCGGAATATTTGAGACGGTAAAAAACAGCCGGTGCGCGTTCGCCGGCTGTTTTGTTTTAGAGCGCATCTTGCTAAAGTGCTGAAGAACGGATATAATAAAATCGGAAAAGTCAATCGAGTCAAAGAAGAAGGAGGCCGCTTATGGATCCGAAATATGAACCGCTGTTTACCCCCTGGAAAGTCGGGAACGTTACGATCAAAAACCGTGTCGTCATGCTGCCGATGGAAGGGACGAACATGATCCAGTGGGAAGCAAAAAAAGGCTTTGTCAAAGGGATCGGGGAATTTTACCGCGACCGGAAGGATCAGAATATCGGCCTGTTTATCCCGGGCCTGATTCCGCTTCTGAGCATCATCGGCGAAAAATGGCTGTATCAGCATCCGAAGGTTTTTGAGCCGGTCAAACCGATCATCGAAGAAATCCATCAGAGCGGCGCCAAGATTTTCTTCCAGCTCAGCGCCGGTTCCGGCAGGTCGATGATCCTCCCGCCGCTTCTCAAGCCGTTTGTCAAAAAGGGCGTTCTGAAGAAGGTCTCCTCGAAAACACTGATGACGAAATGGTGGTGGTCCGCTCCGGATCCGGACGAACCCAACGTCTGGGCGCCGGACGTCAAGATGGACGTTTTCACCTCCGAGATGATCAGCCGCTTCGTCTACGCATTCGGCCAGAGCGCGAAGCTCTGCAAGGAAGCGGGCGCCGACGGCGTTGAGGTTCATGCCGTACACGAAGGCTATCTGCTCGATCAGTTTGCGATGCGCTATACGAACCACCGCGGGGATTCCTACGGCGGAAGCCTCGAAAACCGCCTGCGGTTTGCCTGCGAGGTCGTTCGCGAGATCAAGAAGGTCTGCGGTGAGGATTATCCCGTTTCGCTGCGGTATTCCGTCTGCTCGATGACGCGCGGATTCAATCAGGGTGCCGTACCCGGCGAAACGTTCCATGAAGTCGGCAGGGATCTGGAGGAATCGGAAAAAGCGATCCGGATCCTCGAGGAAGCGGGTTACGATCTGTTCAACTGCGACAACGGAACCTACGACGCCTGGTATTGGGCGCACCCGCCGGTCTACGCGCCGCTCAACATGAACCTCTCGTACGTGGAGCATATCAAGAATTATACCTCCAAGCCGGTCGTCTGCGCCGGAAGGCTTCAGCCGGACGCGGCGGCAGAATCGATTGCCGCCGGGCGGATCGATGCGATGGGCGTCGGACGCCAGCTGCTCTGCGACCCGGAATATATCACGAAAATCAAGGAAGGCCGCCTCGAGGAAATCCGGCCCTGTATCGCCTGCCACGGCGCCTGCCTGCCGTTTAACGGACTCAACGGCGAGGGGACGGATCTCGATCCGTTCCATCTGGAAATGGGCCGGTGCGTCCTCAATCCCTGGACGAACAACGAAACGAAATATTCGCGCCAACGCGCAAAAAAGCCGAAAAAGATCGCCGTGGTCGGCGGCGGGATCGGCGGGATGGAGGCAGCGATCGAGGCCTCCCGGCGCGGTCATACGGTCGATCTTTATGAAAAGACGGACCGCCTCGGCGGCGTATTCAACGCGGCGGCGGCAATGTCGTTTAAGGAAAAGGACAAAGCGCTGCTTCGATGGTTCGAACGGGAGTTGAGATCGACCGATACAAGGATCCACCTGAGCACGGAGATCGAAGATCTCGATTCGCTCGAAGCGGATGTGATCGTCGTTGCGATCGGCGCCAATGCAAAAACGCTGTGTCTTCCCGGTGCGGAACGCGCAGCGACGGCTACGGATTTCCTCGAGGGAAAAACCGCGGTCGGAGAGAATGTTGTGATCATCGGCGGCGGGCTGACCGGCTGCGAGATTGCCTATGAGCTTGCGCTCGAGGGAAAACATCCCTCCGTCGTTGAAATGACGGAGCATCTCATCGGTGCAAAAGGCATCTGTATGGCAAATTCCAGCATGCTGCGCGAGCTGCTGCGTTTCCATAAGGTCCCGGCGTATCTGAGCTCAACCGTGGAGGAGATCACGGAAGATTCGGTGATCGTAAAGACGCCGAAGGGACGGATCACGCTGCCGGCTCAGAGCGTGATCACGTCGGTCGGCTATACGCCGGACCGACGCTTCGCAGCGGATAAAGGGAAGGAAGAGGCTAAGAAGGATCGTCCCAAAAAAGCGCCCAAGGTTTATTTCGTCGGCGACTGCGATCAGGTCGGCAGCCTCAAAACGGTCGTAAAGCAGGCCTACGAGCTGGTTCAGAAGCTCTCCTACTGACGAATTGGACGGGGACCGTTCTCTTTTATCCTTTTAATCGATTGTTATAATTCGATTAAATAATTAAATTGACAGGGGCTTTTCACGGTGCTATAATGACTTCAAATTCAGGCGGAAAGGAGTACGGCAGATGAAGATCGTCGATTATAAACGTTTCTTCGGCTTTACGAACGGCTATTTCTTTAGCCGTCAATTTGTCGTACCCAAATTGGAACCGTAAGCCGCCGAATTTTGAAAAGACAGGCAGGCCTCGTCCGGTTTGGGCGAGGCCTTTTGTTTTGTAGATTGGCTCCGGCAGGCGCCGCCGGAGAGGTCATAGAATCCATTCAGAGAAGGAGAATACCAGATGGAACGATATTATCAACCCGAGATCGAATGCGCGCCGCGCGAGGAGATCGAAAAGCTGCAGAGCGAGCGCCTTGTCAGTCAGGTGCGCCGCGTTTGGGAAAACGTGCCCTACTATCGCAAAAAAATGGAAGAAAAGGGCGTTTCTCCGCAGGATATCCGCGGAATCGAAGATCTTTCGAAGCTTCCGTTCCTTTCGAAATCGGACCTTCGCGATGCCTATCCCTACGGGCTTTTGGGAAAGCCGCTCAAAGAATGCGTCCGGATCCAGTCCACCTCCGGCACGACCGGAAAGCGTGTTGTAGCGTTTTACACCCAGCATGATATCGATCTCTGGGAAGACTGCTGCGCGCGGGCGATCGTCGCCGCCGGCGGCACGGATGAGGACGTCTGCCAGGTTTCCTACGGCTACGGTCTCTTCACCGGCGGACCCGGACTCAACGGCGGCAGCCACAAGGTCGGATGCCTTACGGTCCCGACTTCCTCCGGCAATACCGACCGTCAGATCATGTTCATCCAAGACCTTTCCGCCACCATCCTCTGCTGTACGCCGAGCTACGCCGCGTATCTCGGTGAGAGAATGAAAGAAATGGGCCTCGGTCCGGATGAGATTCCGCTCAAAGCAGGCATTTTCGGCGCGGAAGCCTGGAGCGAAGAGATGCGGCAGGACATCCAGAACACTCTTGGAATCAAGGCATACGATATTTACGGCCTGACGGAGCTTTCCGGCCCGGGCGTCGCTTTCGAATGTTCCGATCAGCACGGGATGCATCTCAACGAGGATCACTTCATCGCCGAGATCATCGATCCCGAAACGCAGGAAGTGCTTCCGGAAGGATCCGTCGGCGAACTCGTGATCACTGCCGTGGATAAGGAAGCTTTCCCGATGATCCGCTATCGGACGCGTGATATCTGCTCGCTTTCCCGCGAAAAATGCTCCTGCGGAAGGACGCACGTCCGCATGAGCAAGCCGAAGGGAAGAAGCGACGATATGCTGATCATCCGTGGCGTCAATGTCTTCCCGAGCCAGATTGAGACCGTACTGCTCAATCAGGGCTACGCCGCCAATTATCAGATCATCGTCGACCGCGTCAACAATACCGATACGTTCGACGTTCAGGTTGAAATGACGCCCGAAATGTTCACGGATCACGTCGGCGGAATCCAGGAGCTCCAGAAGAAGCTGGATGCTGCGCTGCAGTCGATGCTCGGAATCCGTCCGAAGGTGACGCTCGTCGCGCCGAAAACAATCGCCCGCAGCGAGGGGAAAGCAGTGCGCGTGATCGATCGCCGCAAGATCTGATCGGTAAAGCGCAGTTGCGTGCTTCCGTAAGGAAAGATCCATAGACAAAACGAGAACGTGAGAAAAGGAGAAGCAAAATGAGCATCCAACAATTATCTGTTTTTCTGGAAAATCAGCCGGGCAAGCTTTTTGAAATGACGGCGGTGCTGGCGGAAAACAAGATCGATATCCGCGCGCTTTCGCTGGCGGAAACGACGGATTTCGGGATCGCGCGCCTGATCGTGGACGACGCCGCAAAAGCGGCGAGCGTCCTTCGCAGCGGCGATTTTATCGCGAGTGGTACGGACGTCCTCGCGTTTGCCGTTCCCAATGAGCCGGGCGGCCTTCACAACCTTCTTGCAAAGTTCAACGCCGCGCAGGTCAACATCGAGTATATGTACGCCTTCCTCGGAAACGAGGATAAGAAGAATGCGTATATGATTTTCCGCGTAACGGATACCCCCGCCGCAGAGGCGGCGCTTACGGCGCTGGGCCTGAAACCTTTGAGCGAGCAGGAGATCCGAACGATCTGAACCTGAAACGGCGCGGGGCGCTGCACCTTTTTCAATAGAGCGGCCGGATCATTTTCGATATTGCGATCGCGAGAATCTCTTCCTTTTTTCGGGAAAATCGGCTATACTGAAAAAGAGGTGAGAAGAATGGCAAAATCCGCGAACCAGAAGCTGAAGATCCTCTATCTTTTAAAAATCCTGCTTGAAAAAACCGACGATCAGCATCCGATCGCGATGAGCGAGATCCTCCGCCTGCTCGAAGGCTACGGTGTTTCCGCCGAGAGAAAGAGTATCTACGACGATTTCGAGGCGCTGCGGCTTTACGGGGTCGACGTTCAGAAAAGCGAGGAAAAGCCGGTCGGCTACTTTATCGGCGAGCGTGACTTCGAGCTGCCGGAGCTGAAACTTCTCGTCGATGCGGTCCAATCTTCGCGCTTTATCACCCAGCAGAAAACGCTTTCGCTGATCAAAAAGCTCGAAACGCTGACCAGCGCGCCGAATGCCCGGCGGCTTCACCGCCAAGTCTACGTTTTCAACCGCGTGAAAACGATGAATTCAAGCGTTTATTACAACATTGACGGAATCAACGAGGCGATCTCGGAGAACCGCTCGATCACCTTCCTCTATTATGAATGGAACGAGAAGAAAGAAAAAGTCTTCCGCCACGGCGGCGAGCGCTACCGGGTCAGTCCCTTCGCGCTCTGTTGGGACGACGAAAAATACTACCTGATCGCTTACGATGAGAAGAACTGCGAGCTGCGCCATTACCGTGTGGATAAAATGTCGGACATCACGGATACCGGCGAAATGCGGACAGGGCAGGAGATCTTCGAAAAAATCGATCTCGCCCAGTATTCGAACATCGTTTTCGGGATGTTCGGCGGCAATCAGCAGCGTGTCAAGCTGCTCTGCGACAATTCGCTTTCCGGCGTGATTATCGACCGCTTCGGTCTCGAATTGCCGATGAATCGACGCGGCGACGGAACGTTCGAAATCTCGGTCGAGGTGGCGGTGAGTCCGCTTTTCCTCTCCTGGGTGATCGGCTTCGGGAATAAAATGAAAGTGCTCTCGCCCGAAAACGTCCGGGAGGAGCTTTGCGCGCTCGCAAAAGAAACGCTCAAGATCTATTCAGAATAACGGTAAAACAAAAAATACGCCCTCTCTTTACGGAGAGGGCGTGTTTTGTTATGAATCCGAATTTGCAAAGAGTTTATCAGTCGTTATATCCGATCGCCTCGAAAATCCGATCCATCAGCGCGGCGTTCCGAAGCGAAAATTCTTTGGAGATATGCGGTGCTTCGCCCGAGAGGATACATCTGCCGAGCTGGGCGATCTCGAGCGAATAATTCTGCGAAACGGAGACGTTCCGCTTCAAAACGGCGCCGTCCGCACAGACCGTATAGCAAAGGTCGCCCTGCTGATTGTATTCGACGTCCGATTTGATAAAGCCTTTCGTGCCGTAGATATAAAGGCGGTCGTAGCGTGCGTTGGAATCCTCGCCGAGGATCATGCCGACGTTGAACGCGCCGCGCACGCCGTTGCAGAAGCGCACGATCGCCGAGGTCATATTGTCGACGCCGAGCGGAGAGAATTCCGCAGCCGCCCAAACGTCCTGCGGCTCGGAATCGATCAGCGAGAGCATCATCGTTGTGCAGTAGCAGCCGAGATCGTACATCGCGCCGCCGCCCATATCCTTGTAGAGGCGGACGTTTTCTTTATAGCCCTGCGTTACGAAGGCGGTTTCGATATATTTTACCTCGCCGATCAGGCCGCTTTGAATCTCCTGTTTCAGAGAGGCGATATACGGAGTATGAAGATAGGCATAGGCCTCCATCAGGAGAACGCCGTTCTTCTCCGCGGTTTCAAACATCGCTTTGACTTCCTGCGCGTTGAGGCCGAGCGGTTTTTCGCAGAGAACGTGTTTTCCTTTTTCCAGCGCGGCGATGACCCAGCGGCAGTGGAGATGATTCGGCAGCGGAACGTAAACCGCCTGAACCTCAGGATCCTCAAGCAGCGCTTCATAGCTGCCGTATGCTTTTTCAAAACCGAAATCTTTCCGGAAAGCTTCCGCTTTTTCGATCGATCTTCCAGCGATCGCGTAAAGCTCGCAGTTTTCCGCAAGCTTCATCCCCGGGATCGTACATCCCCTTGCGATATTTGCCGTCCCCAAAACGCCCCATTTTACCTTCTGCATTTCGTTTTCCTCCTCGTTCGAATGATTCTTCTATTATCATAAATCATGTTTCGGTATAATGTCAATATCGCAAAAAGAGAAAGACCGGGCAGCGCCCGGCCTTTGATATGCAGCAAGCTTATTCAACCGTCCAGTTCGTCCAATCGATCTTGAAATACTGCATCACGTCGTCGGAATGCTTCATCCCGAGCTTCCGGTAGAAGGGAACGGCGTTTTCTTCGGCAACGGTATAGACCGCAATATCCTTTTCTCCGCCGGCCAGTTCGTGGGCGGTCTTCATCAGCACCGTGCCGATGCCCCGGCGTTCAAAGCCGCGCGCGACGCCGAGATCGGTTACGAACATCCAGTAGGCGTAATCCGTCAGCGCAAAAAGCACTCCGACAAGGAGCCCTTCTTCGGTTCTCGCCGCAAGGCTGATCGGAACGCTTTTCGTCAGCGTTTCGATCCGTTTTTGAAACCGTTCCTTCGGATACTGCGATCCGAGATCGCTCCGTCTGAGAAAATCGACGTATTCCTCTGGAGAGATCCGTTCCTCCCGGATGAAAACCGTACCGATTCGCGCGCGTTCTCTGCGGAGGGTGTTCCATTGCGCGCGCGTGAGCGCGAATACCTTCGTCTTTTCGTTGATCCCGCCTTCAAATTCACCGACGAAGCGGCAGCCCCAGGAGCGTGCGGTATTTGCCGACGGTTCATTCTCGGCGCTCATGCAGGAACAGATCTCGTTGAAGGGGAGCGTTTCAAATGCCCAGTCCCGAACGGCGATCGAAGCTTCTTTTGCAAAGCCGTTGCGCTGCAGATCGGCCCGGATATGATAGCCGATCTCTGGGCGGATCACGCCGCCGACCTCCTGCATCGTCAGCCCGCAGTCGCCGATCACCTCGCCGGTTTCCCTGAGGCAGACCGCCCAGAGTCCGAAGCCGAAGATACGGTACCGCTCCATATTCCGCCCGATCCAGTCGCGTACGCGCGCCTCGTCGAATCCGTACGGATAGTACCGCATGTTCTCTCGATCGGCGAGGACGGCGTAAAGCGCGTTATAGTCTTCCGGATTCATTTCGCGCAGGATCAGTCGTTTCGTTTTGAGTTCCATGGTTTCTCCTTTTGGATGATACGGCGGATTGCCGCCTTTTTGCGTAAAAACCGTATGAGATCGTTCTGTACGGTTGTATTATACCGTATCTTTACGCGCAAGGCAATCGGGTCATTTTGAAAGACGCGGATTGTATGACCTTTAACAGCAATTTCGTCTTGCGAAAAAAGAAAAAATATGGCAGAATAGAAGCAGCGTGAATTTTTAACGGGAGGATAAAAAGATGGAGTACGTGATTGCACCGAAGACCGTAACGGTAAAGGAGCGCTATGACGTCGCCGTGATCGGCGGCGGTCCCGCGGGCACCGCGGCGGCGATCGCAGCAGCGAGGGCGGGCGCGTCTGTCGTTCTGATCGAAAAACGCGCGTTTCTGGGCGGTAACGTGACGGCTTCCTATGTAGAAACCTGCAACTGGTATATCAATCCGAACGAGTTCAAAATCAGCGGCATCTATGCCGAGCTGGAAAATCGCTACCGGGAGCAGTTCGGCACCTCGGACGACATCCGCCCGAACGCGCCGCACCGTTTTTCCAGCGAATATCTGAAAATCTTTCTCGACGAGACGATGAAAAACGAAGGGATCAAAGTGAAATTCCATTCGTTTGTCAACGATGTGATCCTTGAAGACGGCGAGATCCGCTGCGTGATCATCCAGACGAAGAAAGGACCGGAAGCGATTGAAGCGAAGCGGTTCATTGATTGTACCGGCGACGGCGACGTAGCGTTTTCCGCCGGCGTGCCCTTTGAGCAGGGACGCGCT